>JAOACM010000267.1 GCA_026417845.1 Planctomycetota bacterium
GCATTGAACGCAGCAAACAGTTACGCTCGCTCCTCCCGCCCTCCCCGCACCCTTCCGGCGTCCGCCGGCTCCAGACCGGATTTTTACCGGGCGGAAGGCTGCGGGGAAAGCGCTCGCAGCCTGGCCAGAAACTCCTCCGGCCCGACATACTCATTAAGCGTAAGGTCGTCGCGCCTCCTGCCATCGGCATCGAAAAACAGTACGGTCGGAAGTCCCATCACCCTGTGCGCGACCCTCGATCGTTCGGCATCCGGCGGATTGCCGGTCAGGTCTATCCTGACCATTACGAATCTCCGGCTCTCGGCGATGACAGCGGGATCCCTGAATGTGGTTCTCTCGAGAGCCAGGCAGACGGCGCAAGTATCGGAGCGGAAATCCAGGACCATGGGCTTCCGCTGCGCCTTCGCGACTGCTGCCGCTTCATCCTCGGAGGTAAACCACAATATACCGTCGGCGCTTTCCGCGGACTTTCCGCCAGGGCCCGCGCCGGTTCCGCGCCCGCCTCCCCCGCCGCCGGCGCCGGCGGCCGCCGGCGCCGACTTCAGGATCTCCGGCAGGCCGAACTCGACACCCGCCCCCAGCAACGCCATCGCGCCGGCCAGGAAGCACAGCAAACCGAAGGCCTTGGCCGTCCGCTCCCACGCCGATGCCGCCGGCGAAAGCTGGTCGAACGCACCCGCGAAGACCGCCACAAACACGCCGCATACCCCGCACAGGAGGAGGTGATATTCCCTTGGAATCGCGCCGGCCAGATACCACAATCCAATGCCCAGGAGCACTATCCCGCCGGTCTTCTTGACGCGTACCATCCACTCGCCGGGCTTCGGCAGGCTCGCCGCCGTCGCTCCGACCACAAGGTACGGCAGGCTGAATCCTATCGAATAGGCCAAGAGCATGGCGAAACCGGCAAGTGCACTGCCTCTGCCGGCTATGAGGGCCAGTATCGAGATCATGACAGGCCCTATGCAGGAGGAAGCCAGCACGCCGGACAGCGCGCCCATCACGAATGCCCCGCCGAACCCGCGGCCGCCGATGGAACTCAGGCGCGTCTGAAGCGATGAAGGCAGGGCGACCTCGAAGGCGCCGAACATCGAAAAGGCCATGGCGAAGCATATCACGGATATGGCGGTTACCACCCAGCGGCTCTGCATCAGTCCGGAGAAACTGGCGCCCAGAAGCCCCGCCGCGGTTCCAAGCGCGGTGTATACGACGGCCACGCCGGCGGAAAAGGTCAATGCCAGCAGAAACGCCATCCGCCTGCTCTCGACCTTGCGCGCCCCAACGACCGCCAGAACGATGGGGATCAGCGGATAGACGCACGGGAGCAGGGCCGATCCGAGCCCGGATACGAACATCAGGAGCAGGGTCAGAAGGAAACCGGATTCAGACCGCTCTGCGCCCGTCGGCCGGGCGTCTCCATCGGCCCGGCCGGCGGATCCGCCGTCGGCCGCAGAAGGGTCGTAAGCACCGGTGCCGGCCGGACTGCCTGGCCCCGGCGGCGCCGGATCCGATGCCGGCAGAGACTTCCCTTCTGCTCCGGCTCCGGATCCGCCCGCCACGGAACCCGCCGGGCGGGCGGGGACAATCTTGAGCGACATGTGGAAAATGCGCTTTTTAGGCGGGAGACAGACGTACTTCGGAACATCGGCGCAGCCCTGGTATTCGACCTCGAAGGCGAATATCGCTCTGCCTGCGGGCGCGGAAGGCAGAACCTTCCCCGGCAACCTGACGTGCACATCCTTCTCGTAGATACTGGCCGGCTCCGGCGGAAGCCCTTCGCCAACGCTCACGTTTTTCGTAACCGGCGGCGGGACGGCGGCGGGATCGAACGTTATGAACGGATGCGGTTTCGGCGAAACCTTTATGGAGCCGCCGCTCAGGTGGTGGCCCTCCGGGACGGGTATCGTCAGCCGTATCTCGAACGTTCCTCCGGCCTCGACTTCGACCCTGTCAGGCTTCGGCGGCGGAGGCTTGAAGGGGTCGTCCGGATCTATGGCGTCTATGGCGCGCGCATGGGCCGCGGCCAGCATCGCGAAGGCCGCAAGCGCCGCGGCCGCCCGCACATTCGACACAGCCTGCGCAACGCGCGCCGCCCGCACGACCGGCGCCGCCCGCGCGACCGGCACCATCCACGACGCCCACGCCGCCGTCGCGGCCGGCGCGGGGCGCACCGCAGGCCGTATGCCGCCCGGCCGGGCATCGGATGCCGGAATCGAAATCCCCGGAGCCGCTCCCCTCTCCATCGTATCCCTTCCCCGCTTCCCGATCTCCTCTCCGGGCGGGAGTGCGCGCGTCAGTAGGTTACCGACAGTATCCTGTATCGGACGGTTCCGCGAGGCCCTTTGACCTCGAACTCATCCCCAGGCCTCCTGTTGAGCATCGCCTGCCCCAACGGCGACGTGGTAAGGATTTTGTTGCTCATTATGTCGGCCTCGCCGGCCCCGACCAGCCTGTACTCGCTTTCTTCGCCGGTCGCCAGGTCAAGTATCCTGACCGAGGCGCCGAAGGCCACGACATCCCCTCCTCCCGCCTTTTTCGGATCCACTATCTGCGCCCTGGCGACCTTGGACTTGAGATCCTCGATCCGGTTCTCCAGGATCGCCAGCTCCTCCCGCGCCGCATGGTAACCGGCGTTCTCGCTCAGATCTCCCTGCTCGCGGGCTTCCTTCACGGCTCTGAGCAGCTGGGGTCTCTTCGCCTCCAGCCGCTCTATCTCCTCCTTCAGGTTCCTGAGACCCTGCTCGGTCATCGGGATCATGTCGGCCATCCCGGTCATCTCCTCCATCAGTAATTGTTTGCCGCCCTCCCCTGCCGGAATCGCCAATCCGGACGGCGCGGATGGACGATAATATATAGTGCCCTTCCCAGAAAATCTCCAGATGATCGGGCGGTCGCTGCCGAAGCGGGAGTGGTCGGACAGCGGTCGCGAGCAGGGCTGACAGCACTGGGGTAACTGTCTGCCGTGTGTCCGTACGCGGGGTCGCAGCGGGCAGAGCGGACCTGTTTGCAGTAACGCCACTGTTGCGCCGTTCGGGCACGCCACCGCAGTAGCGCCGCCCGGGCGCGGCAAACAATTATGCGCCGGGGCTTTTCCAGTTGTGCATCTGCCGCTGGTGCGCGGACGGCGGCTGATGCGCCAGGCCAACGGGCCGGTCATACCGCTTCGGAAGCAGATTGTCCGGAACCGACGCAACGGAGGACAGGCGTCGGGGAAGAATGGTTTCCAGCAGTCTCTCTGAGAGGTGGTGGGAATCGGGATGTGCCCGTTGCTACTTCACGCTCGCAAAGCCCGCCATTACGCGCGAGTCCTTCCCGGTTCTTCCTCCTGCCACGGGGCGATAGATGTGTCCTCCGGTCCCGAACAGGCGGCCGGGGCGGGCAGCGCCGCCGATCCCGCCGCTGCTTTTACGGACGCGGCCTTGGCGCCTTCCGGCAGCGTCACGACAGCCCCGGTACCCCTTATCGCTTAGGCAGCCACGGCTGCGCTGAACGCCGCAACCGCCACCGCGGAGACTCTGACGGCGGAAACGCGCCCTGCTAAACTCCCGGCAAACCCTCCACCCGGGGCCCGCCGCACAAACCGCCGCTCAAGCAGCAATAATACCTGCGATCCGGCACCACACGACATGAAGCGGCAAATTTGCGCGGGGATCGCCCGGGAAGGCTCGCTCCCCCGGGCACAAGACTCCGGCCGGCCGGGTCATCTCGCAGGACCGGACCGGCCCCCGGTTCCCAGCATCACGGCCACCTCACCCGCAGCTGAGAACAGCGCCGCCGAGCGGTTCTGCCATCCGGAACAGGAGTACCACAGCGAGCCCAGATCGCTCGATGCGCATATGTGTGCGCGCGTTCTGGCGTCCAGGATCGCCTGCAGCCGGGCGGCCGTGTCCGCCGGAGCCTCGCCGGCAACCAGCAGCTTCTTGTGCTGCCTGTCGGCCAGCAGCGCCTTTTCGATCGCTATCCTCGCTTCGCACTCCTGTATCCCTTCCACCACCATCTCGTACCGTATGGTGCTTCGTGCTCCATCGGACCCGGGCGAGAGGTAGGCTGTCATGAAGATGTCGCACTGCGCCCATGAACTTTCCGGGTACCGGGCCGCTATGGTCCGTCCCGTCCTTCCCTTCGGATCCTTCAACACCGGCCAGAATGTGGCGCTCATCCGCCCGAACCCGTTCTGTTCCCCGGCTATGTTTTTCTCCGCGGTTATGCGGCTCTCCAGCAGCTGCAGGTACGGCGCGCTCTTGGAAATATCCCTGTGGAACTGGCATACGACCGGCTTGTCGCGCTGCCACCCGTACGTCCGCCCCTTCGAGGGGTCGGCGGCGTGGCGGCACCGCCAGACGGTTGTATTATAGGCCACCGGCACACTGTGGTACGCGCCGTCCAGCCCGTGGCCCTGGTGCGACCACCGCGCCTCGGGCGCCACCGCCTTCCACACCTCCACCGGCTCCTTCGCCGGCTTGCAGTCGAACGCGATCCCGAGCACCCAGCGGTCTTCAAGGCCGCGCTTCTTCAGGCGCTCGCGGATACCATCAGCCACCGGTTTCCAGAAAGCGACCGCGTCGGGCGAGTTGTATGCCGGACCGTCCATCTCCGAAACCTCTTTCTTCTCGGGATCGTACAGCGTGACAGGCACACCTTTGACGTTCTTGTCGTCCTTGGCGCCGAAATATCCGCCGCCGGTCCACTTCTCCCACACGTAGAAGATGACGAACCGGGGCTTGCCGGCTTTTTCGAGGTAAAGGTCGAGGTACCTCTCCATGATGGAGAAGTCATGCTTATATCCATCTCCGTCCTTTACCCAGCGGACCATCGTCTGGTTGTTGCCGTGGTTCGACCTGCACATAAGGTGGATGTAGACAGTCTTGTTGCCGATCCGGCCGAGCTGTTCGAAGGTTTTGGCCATGAGTTTGAAGTGCTCGTCCGACCAGAGAGGTACGTTGTAGTACATGGCGACCGACTCGGGCGAATCCACGAAGTCCGCAAAGGTGACATAATCGCACGGGGGCGGAAGCGTCCAGTCGCAGACCTTGAGCTGGACCGGTACGTCCGTTTGTGGCAACCCTTCGGCTGACACGGTCAGCTTCCCTTCGTAGTCGCCCGCTGCGGCATCGGCGGGCACCTTTACCGTAATCCATACGGGCTGCACCGGTTTCAGATTCGATTCGCCGGGCGGAGTGTCGGAGAGGGTGTCGAAGCAGCCGTGGTTGCCGTCGAGTATCGCGTAGCGGACCTGTATGGCCTGGGCCGGGATGGTCCCGCCTCCCCCCTTGCGATCGAGGTTTCCGATCGCGGCGCGGATGCCCCTCACCGGCCCTTCGCCGCCGACTATAACCTGCCCCGAAAAACTCCCGTTCCGTACGCCGACGATCCGGATCGGTCGCAGAGGCACGGTCGGATCGGCTAAGTCCTTGTCGCTGACCGGAGCCATGGGATTGGCGTTCCAGACCCATATGCCCTTCGGCCTGCCGATGTTCGGCGTCACGCCGGACGCTTCGGGCGGCACCGAAAGCCTGAGCGCCAGCAGGCCGGCGGTGTTCCATTTCCCGCTCCACCAGTCCTTGGCCTTAGGCAGCTCGCCGGAGACCGCCGATCGGAAGACGGCGACGGCGAGAACGTTCGTACCCTTGCGCAGGAGCCTGGCCGGCACTTTAACATCTTCCAGCCGGCGTATCCGCATCTCGCAGCGATCCCTGTTTTTCTCGGGATCGCCCCACCCCCACCTGATGACGCTCCCGTCCGCCTTCAGCCAGCAGTCGGCCGGGTAGTCTTCCGCCAGGGTGTCGGCCGTCAGTTCGCCCTCGGGGAGATTCTTGCGCGCGACCTCGCGCCCGTTAAGGTACACCGCGATCCCGCCGCGATAGGTTGCCGAGAGCGTCAGGTCGGGAGCCTTATCAGGATCGGGCGCGGAAAAGCTTCCCCGCAGGCAAAGCATCCCCAGCGTATCCTGCTGGTGGAACCCATAGCCGGGAAAGAACGGACCTGGTTTCCGACCCCAGTCGGAATCGTCGAAGTCGGGATCGGTCCAGCCCGCCGGCGGAGGATCGGTCCTGTATGTGTAGCCGCTGCGCTTATCCTCCATGGGTTTGGCATCCTTCGCTGTGCCGTATACGGCGTCGCGCATGACGATGAAATAACGCCACTGGCTTTCCGTCGAGAGTATCGCCGTCTGCGCCGGGGTCTGCTCGCCGGCCCGGAGCGGGGATGCCGGGACGATCCCCCATGCGCCTCCAAGGCCCAAAACCCACACCAGACTCGGGAATCCACAGGCCCACGCGGAAACAGCCGCCAGACCACCCGACCTGCTGGCCGATGTCATATCGAAGTCCTCCGCTGACCGTCCGAACTGTTCACGGCTCCCTGCACGGAACGCTCCATCGCCCTGGGC
>JAOACM010000268.1 GCA_026417845.1 Planctomycetota bacterium
GTGATAGAGCACGCCGCATGCGAGCCTGAGGTCGAAGATCTCGCGCGGTTCCTCAGGAAGATGGGTGCCAGAATCCAGGGGGCCGGTTCGCACAGGATCGTCATCAACGGCGTCCCGAGGCTCCAGGGGTGCAGGCACGACGTCATACCGGACCGCATCGAGGCCGGAACATGGATCGCCGCCGCGGCCGCCACCTGCGGGAAAATATGGATAAGGAACTGCCGGCCCGAGCACATGGCTGCCGTCATAAGCTGCTTCCGCGACGCCGGCGTAAGCGTCGCGACGCGGGGCGATGGGATCGAAGCCGCCATGGACGGACGACCGCGGGAGTTGGAGGCTACGATGTTGCCCTATCCGGGCTTCCCCACGGACATGCAGCCGCAGCTGATGACGGTGCTGACCATGGCAGACGGTGCCAGCGTCATAACCGACGCGATCTATCCGGACAGGTTCATGCATGCAGCCGAGCTGTGCAGGCTCGGCGCCCGCATCAGGCGGATCGGCTCCACGGCCGTCATCGTCGGCCGCCCGCGCCTCCAAGGAGCACCGGTGATGGCCAGCGATCTGCGCGCGGCGGCCGCCCTGATCATCGCGGGACTGGCGGCCGGCGGCGAGACCCAGGTCCGCAGGATATACCACGCCGACAGGGGCTACGAAAGTCTTGATGAGAAGCTTAAAGCCCTCGGGGCAGATGTCCGGCGCGAGGAGGATTCGGTGGAGCCGATGCCGAAGCCGCCGGCGGACCTGACGATGTCGCAGGTCCAGGCGCCGGTCGGGGTCGCCGCAGCGGCCATGTGACCGCCGCCGGCATCCTGCGGCCCTTGCGTCCCCCCCCCGGTCTCTTTCGCGCGGATCGCGCCCATCGGCCGCGACCGGACGCACGCGGCGGCATCCCGGATGCCCGGTCAGTTTCCCGCCAGGACGTAACGCTTCCAGACCTCGTAGAGCTTCGGCCAGTCGTAGCCGAAGGCCTTCTTCAGCGCCTCCTCGGTATCGTCAGTGTCCTTACGGACCTCGACGAACGTCAGGAACTTCGCCGGATCGCGACGCATCAGCATCTCGACCAGCGACCACGACATGAAATAGTGCATCAGCTCGTAGCCGTCGAGCGTGAGGCGGTCGAGCGTGGGGAGCTGGCAGAGCCGGTTCTTCTTTATGCCCTCCTGGAGGAAGCGCCTCCTGTTGGCGCCGATGTCAACGTCCTTCAGCTCGTAGGCGAAGCAGTACGTTTCCGGTTGCCTGAGCTGAAGCGTTTCGCACCAGGCCGCGAAGCCCTCCTCCAGCCAGATCGGCAACTTCTTGAATCCACCTATCCGCGCGAGCAGAAAATGCGCGTAGACGTGTACTACGTGATGATCCATGGCGTTCTGCGTGCGCATCTTCGAGTAGTCACCGATGGACATGGACGGTTCCTTCGAGTGATGAAAACCCATGGCTTTCCTGCAAAGGTCAATGTCGGCGTCGGGGAACATCTCTTTGTATGCCTTGTCCAGGAACGCGAGGTACCCTTCGTGTTTCTGGAATATAAAGAAACGGGTATCCTCTGCCTCCGTGAATTCGAACCTTTCGCAACCGAACACGTTGCGGAACTTCAGGAGCAGTTCGTGACAGTGTTGCGCGCTCCTTGCGCAGCTCTGGGGGCTGAGGTCCGATACGAACGCAATGCGGGGAGCGATAGAAACCTGCAACTTGAGCCCCGTCAATTCCCTGAATTTACCCAATTCCTGGAAGAGCGCTTTCCGGGACTCGACGGCTCCCTTCCATTCGTCGGCATTGGCCTGTTGTTTCTCCCTGGGGCACCGGGGACACGCGATCCAACCCAGTCCGCCGCAACATGCCGGCGGCTGCTGCCCCTCCGTCCAGAACGCCGTCTGCTTCTGGTGATTTGGGCACGGATATTTCCCAGTATCTCTGCACGTCTGACAGGCTCCCGGGGGCGGCGGATCGGGAGGCTTCGGCTTCTCGGCTGCCGGAGGGGAAGGCTTCCGCCCCAGCGCGACATCGGCTTCCGCCTCCCACCTGGCAAATTCGGCCCTGAGGTCCCCGGCCGCTGCGGGACGCGACGCGCACGCGGCTCCGATCGCCACCGATAGCAGGGCCGCCACCGGCAACAAGGCAGTTACCGGAGGCGGGGCCGTCGCGGAGGGCAGGCGTCGCTTCGCATAGAAGCGATGTCCGACATCCGCATCGGGCGTACAATATCTCCGCCGGCTGCGGTTGCGCCCGGAAATGAGCGGAAGAGCCATTCCTGTCCCCTCCCGCTTAAAATGTGCGTTCGTCCGGTACTTCTCCATACCGCTAAAAATCTTTTCCCCCATAAAGTAAAGACGTACCAACCCAGGCACGGCTCTGATCGAAAAATTGCACGCACATGGCGCATGGGATAGAGGGGGGAGAATCGCGACGTCTGGGCGTCCTTGGGGCTTCGGGACGCAACTATTTGCATTTCAATGACTTGCGCCCCGATTCGTGCGACGGGCCGCGCGCCCAATCGTCATTTCCGGGACAGGATTCCGGCTACGCGACAATTCGACCGGAAGGCACGGCTTGTGTCGTGCGAATAGGCACGGGTCAATCTTCGACCAGAACTGCAATGCCCCAGCCGCGGGCCTCAATCGCCAGCTCCGAACCGGCCGCTGTCTTCTCCGGTTCGCAGCGCTTGCCGGAAATCATGTCGAGCAGGCGCCTGGACCTGAAGAAGCCCTTCCGGAATCGCAACTTTGCCTTCGATACGCCGGCCGGGAAGAAGACGAACACGACTCTCCGCCCTCCTGCCATTCCGCTCTTGACATACAGGAATGCGTCCTTCGTCGGCCTCGGGCTCAGGATTTCTATGTCAGGCTGCCATCCGGCGCGGCGGGCGGCCGTTTCGACGAATTCCTCGAAGTCCGGGGTCCACTGATTCATGTATGCCTCGCCGAGATATGTTCCGGCCAGGAGTGCGGCGCCTTTGCCCGCCCGGGCCTCGACCAGCAGCGCGCCATCGGCGTGCTCGGCCAGCACCATGGCGCCGCCTCTGACGGCCATGGGGGTCAGCCACTGCGCTGGCTCGAGGCGCAGCCTGCGGCCGCCGAAGTCGGCCTCGATCTGGCCCGCCAGGTCGCGCCTGCCGACCTCCTCGACGCCGAAGAGTTTCGCCGTCCAGCGGTCCCCGGGGTAGCGGTATATGCCCTGCGGATCGAACGCGCCGCACTCGGACTCGCATACGATGATGCCGCCGAGGCGGACGAATTCCGCGATCTTCCGCTCCGCCTCCTCCGGCAGGGCTATGCAGCGCGGCATGTAGAGGATTCTCAGGCCTTCGATCGCGCCCAGATGTTCCTCCTCGACGACCGCATAAGGTATGGACCGCCTCACCAGGCTTTTCGCGTAGGCCCTGATCGCGTTCACGGCGCGTTTTGCCGTGGCCTCCTGGGCCCAGCACAGATAGTAGCTCTGGGGGCTGAACAGGACGCCGGCTGCAGGCGGCGCCGGTTTATAGGCTTCGAGCAGTCCGCGGTACTTGCGGAGTATCCGTCCCGTCTCGCGGAGCGCCTTCAGGCGTTCCTCCGCGAACCCGTCGCGGCCCACGATGCCGAAGCCGCCGGACTCCCGGCCAAACACCTCGTCCCGCCAGCACCAGAAAAGGATAGTATCTGCGCCGCAGGCAAGCCCGTTCCATATCCATCGCTGCTGGCTTGGAGCGTCAACGGGCTTGTATACGTTGAATCCTATTGCGGACCTGCCCCCCTGGACTTCGCTGAGCCACACCAGTTTCCCCTGGGCTGCGGACTTGACGAACTCGACGCGCATTCCGAAATCGGCGTCATCCATGCCGGCCCACTTCGGGAAGCTCGAACATCCCACGCCGTCCAGCCTGTCGGCGAAGGCCCAGTCGTTGCCGCGGTCTATGGCTGTGTTTTCGCGCCCGCCGGCCATGCCCGGACAGGGTTCGGCGGCGTGGACGGTAATCGGATGCTTCGGGTCCAGCGCCTTCATTGCGGAGTAGCGGGCCGCGGCATGCCGGTCGCATCGGACTGTCAGGAAGTGCTCCCAGGCCATCATTTCGGTGTACGGTCTGTCCGGCGCCTTGCCCGGCCAGACGTCATCCCAGCTTCCGTATCGTCTGAGCCAGGCGCGGTTCAGGCCGTCAAGCCCGCCGTATTTTCCGTCCAGCCATTCCCTGAAGGCGGCGATCGTGCGTTCGCAGTAGCAGACCAGGCCGTCCGCCTGAACGTTCCATCGGAGCTCGTTCCAGGCATCCCAGCCTGCGAGATTCGGAGCCGAGCGGTACCGCCTGACCGTCTCCTCCAGGAACCGTTTCATCCGTTCCCATACGCCCGGATGGTCGGTACATCCGCCCGGCGTTATGCCGAAGTGGCATTCGCCGCGGTTCGAAGAAACCACCTTTATCCCCTGGCTGGTCACCATTTCGCTTCCGGGGACCTCCCGGTGGACCCAGTACGGCTGTATCTCGGCGATGGTCGAAAGTACGACTTTCAGGCCGCGCTTCCGCGCCAGCTCGACCAGGCGGTCGTAATCGTCGTATACGAACCTGCCGGGGACGGCCTCCACCCAGCCCCAAAGTATCCAGAGCTGTATGGTGTCGAGACCCGAATCCTTTATGCGCCTGAAATCGTCCTCCCAGTACTTCGGCAGTGGGAACGGCGGTCTGTAGTACTGGACTCCCAGGTTCATCGCTCTTTCTCCTTTCCTGTTTTTCCCCGCGTCCTGGCGGGGAGCGCGGGGCGCGATTTCCCTGCCCTGTTCCCGCTCTGGGCGTGATCCCGTCAGGTCCCGGCGAACGGCAGGTATCGCCGGCGCCAGTTTTCCTTTTCCTCCGGCGAGGCGAAGCGCGTACAGACTTCGAGTTCTACCTCCTTGTCCGGCTGAGGCGGCGGCGCGTACTGGTCGGCAGTCAGCCTGACCGCCCGGACCTTCGATCCCGGCTCCGGATTGAACTCCGGCGCAGCTATCGCCAGCGCGTAGAACGTAAACTCCGGATCCGTGAACGCGAAGCTCGTGACCGTCGCGGCCGGCTTGCCGGATTCGTCGAGCACGATGTGCCCGGGCCGGATGCTGCGGCGGCCGGTGCCTTTCAGCCTCAGTATGTGGCGCTTGTCGCGTGCGGCCCGCGCGATGAATGCCTTCCTCCCCACGTAGAAAGGTACATGGAAGCGGTTGACGAATCCGTAGCCGGCCTCCGTCAGGTTTATGCCGTGGGGACCTTCCAGTTCGTGGCCGAACAGCGGGAAGCCGGCCTCTACGCGCGTCGAGTCCCTGGCGCCGAGGCCTGCCGGCCGGACCCCCATCGGAGAGCCGGCCTGGAGTATGGCGTTCCAGAGGTCGGCGGCGCGATCGGGGTGGACGAATATCTCGTACCCGACCGGCTCGCCGGTGTAGCCGGTGCGGGATGCAAAGACGGGTATACCGCGCAGCCTGACGCGTCTTACCGAGTTCGGAACGCTCCTGCGCAATGCCGCCCTGTCAGCCGCATCGTCGCACAGGACGCACAGGACCTGCGTGGAAAGCGGCCCCTGGAGGGCGATGTCAATCAGACTGTCCGCGCCGGCGTTCCGCAGATCGCGCAGGCGCTCCGGGGGACCGAGCCGCGTGCCGGGGAAGTCGGCATCCACAGCGTACCGTCCGGAGGCTGCCGCCTGGAGCCAAGCCATGTCCCGGTCCGAATTGGCGGCGTTGACTACCAGCAGGAAGCGGTCCCGCTCGATGCGGTAGACATAAAGATCGTCAAGAGCGAGGCCGTCCGGATAGAGCATGTAGCTGTACTGCGCCTGGCCGATATCGAGCCTGGTTACGCAGTTCGCAAGCACCGCGTCCAGGAAGCCCATCGCGTTTTTCCCGGCTACCTCGAAGACGCCCATATGCGAGACATCGAACAGCCCGGCGGCCGATCTGACGGCTGCATGCTCGCGGAATATCCCCGTCGGATATTCGACCGGCATTTCCCAGCCGGCAAACGGCACCATCCTGGCGCCGGCAGCCCTGTGGACCTCGTTCAAAACGGTCTTTTTAAGCGCCGCGATGCCGGACCCGGCACTACTTTCCGCCCCGCCGCCAGCCTCTGCGGGTTGTCCTGCATAAGCCGGCAGCGGGGGCGGAGGAGCTGATGCGTAGATTCCAGCCCGACCGATGAAATAAGGCTTCGTCAGGTCAACGACGGGCAGCGCCACCCAGACGGCACTTCCGCTCCTCGCTCGACGCGCCGCCGCTTCCGCTTCAGCCTCGGCATCCTCCGCTCCTGCCGCGAATCCCTCGTCCGCCGCCCCGGCCGTCAGCGGATCGACCACGAAAGGCCCGTCAACCTTGGCGTAGAGATCGGCATCGTCCACCAGGACATATCCATCAGACAGGCGCCGCATCCATGTCTTTATGCGCTCGTACC
>JAOACM010000269.1 GCA_026417845.1 Planctomycetota bacterium
GGGCTGTCCGATCTAACCCCGAGCTCTATGCAGACCAGCCCCGGGTGCGGCCAGAGGTACTTCAGGATTCCGGTCCCCTCCCTCACTGGCCGCCCGGCGAGCCTCCGAGCGGCGGCGAGCCTCCCGCCGTCCAGACCCGATATCCCCCGCTCCAGGACCGGAGCCAGGGCGCTGCGCTCGCGGCGGTCCAGCGCGGCCAGCATCCGCTCCGAAAACTCCGGGGGCGGGCCGGCATCCAGATGTCTGCGCAACGTCGCTGCCGCGGCCGAAGCAAATATCTGCAAGCCATACCTTTCACAAAAGGCGGCCGCGGAAGGCCAGTCCGGAGCAGCAGAAGGATGCCTGGATATCAGCGCCAGGTCCACAAGCCATCGCCAGACGTTTCCCGGGGACGACGCTGCCATGTGTGCGGCCAGGACGACCCAGAGATGCCCCGGCGAACAAAACCGCACGCGGACGCCCAGTATCTCCCCATCACCTGCGCCGCCGACTATCTCCTGGCGAGCTTCGTCGGGGATATCGCGCGACATGGCCCTGTGCGCCTCGAACATTCCGCAGTCCGCATGCACGAAGGTCCGGTGGTGGGATTCCCGGTCTTCGTAATCGAGCACGGCCGGGTCATCGCTCGCCCTGGCGAACCCGGCGCTCCCGGCCGCGCGCGAGGCGCGTTCCATGTCTTCTGGCCGGAAGATGAGGTCTATATCCCCGATCGGCCGCATATCGGGCGACTCGTAGTACCTGAAGGCGACGCCTAACCCCTTGAACGCCACCGGAACGGCGCCGGCCTCGACCAGCGCACCGAGCAGTGTCGCGATACCGGGTCTCCGGCGGAGGAACGCGGCCGCATCGCGGTGGCGCAGACGTTCCAGCGCCCGTGCCGGTTCGGAATCCGGCCCGATCGCCGCGGAGAATGAAGCGTGCAGAAAGCTCCCGAGCCGCGCCTCCTCCGCCCATTGTGCGGCCGCCTCCCAGCCCGCGCCGGTCATGCCCTGGGGGGCGGCGCGGCCGATCGCCGCGCGCAGGATACCGCAGATCAATTCTTCCGGAATCGTTTCGGCTGACATATGCGCGCCGGTCCGTTCTTCCAGCCTCCCTTTTGCCGGCCCTCCACTCAGGAAGCGGACTTTGAGCCTGTTCGAAAACCTCCGGCCAGCAGCTTATACGCTCAGCTGGGCCTGCTGCTCAGCGGAGGAGTTTTTGGACAGGCACTTTATGGCGACGAAACCGGAAAGGCCAGCGCGGAAGGCGTTCCGGCACCCGGCGTTCCTGGAGCTGCGGACGGTGCGGTTCGGACCCAGGCTGGACGGGAGTGAACGCCGAAGGCCCGGAGCACGTAATGCATCATGCAGCCCCCGGGCGCAGACCGCGGCGGCCCGTATCGGAACCTTGGCGGAACGCTACTTGCCGGCCTTCTCCCTGGCCTTGGCGATCCACTTCTCGAGGCACTTGTCCGGCGCGGACGTCACCTCGGCGCGCCCCTGTTCGCTTATCATATCGCCCGATGGCGCGAGAATAACCAGCTTCGGTATGCCAGCGACGTCAAATTTCTTCTTGAGCGCATCCGCCGCCGGAGACTTGAATTTTACGGTGGTCCATTTCATCCCGGTCTCTTTGATGTAGTTGAACTGGTCTTTTTCGGAGCGATCCGAGCTGACAAAGACGACCTCGAACCTGTCGGCGTTCTTGTCCCGGAATTCGACCAGCTTCGGCGTAAACGCGCGACACGGCGGGCACCAGTGCGCCGAGAAGTATATCCCGACGATCTTCCCCTTCAGCCGGTTCAGAGACGCGGGTTCCCCTTCGGCATCCAGGAGCACTCCTTCCGGCAGCATCTCCTTCCACGCCTGTTCGTTCCAGCCCGGCACAGGATCCGTCCCCTTCTCCTTCGTAGCATCCTGCTCCGCAGCCAGGCAATACACCGCCATCGCCGCGAACCACGCTGCGCACGCCGCACCGGGAATCCACGGTCCACGCATGATCGTCCCTCCTTCCTGCCTCCCTCGACTCCAGTCCGCCGCCCGGAGCCGCTCACGGTCGCACCCCGGCGCGCGGATCGCCCAGGCTACTTTATATATGACGCGCGCCGTGCCGTAATATTGCAAAGAACGATGCCCATATCCAGACCCGAAACGTCCGGGATGGAGCCTGAACGCCACCGGTGCCGGTCCCGTATTGACAAATAGTAGCGCCCGGTCTGAAACGTCGGACGCCTGGAGCGATGCACGGCTTCAGCACTACAAAAACACTCCACAGAAGGAGCGTCCGGGATGGATCCCGGCCGGTAACGCGCGCTGCCTGGCTATGCAACTAATTGTTTGCCGCCTCATGTGTGTTGGGCACAGGGGCGCGAGCGCTGGGCATGTAGTAGCGCTATCGCCGTTCCACTCGGAGCGCACCATTACGAGCAGCACCCCCAGGTCTGAACCCGGCAAACAATTACGCCTAGCCGATATCCGGGCCTTCCAGAGCGAACCGGCACCGTACTCGACTTGCATATTCGCTAAGGCGCAGCAGGACCGGCCGCGCGCTTACAGGCAGTCCTTCTCTTTCAGCAACCGGATTAGCGGCTCGCGCTCCTTGCGGAACTCCAGCAATCTGCATGGGCAGATATCCAGGAGGCAGCCGATCAGACGCAGGCGGTTGCGGACCGATTCCGGCGGCATTCCAGGCAGCACGGGCGAAAGCAGGCCGGCCGCCGCCTCGGCGCGCCCCATCCTCCGTATCGCGAACCGGGCGCTCTTTTTCAGCCAGAACAGGCCGGCGATGGGCAGGAGAAACGGCGCAGGCTCCCGTTTGCTGCCGGGTCCAGTCCAGGACGGGAACGATCGGGCGGCGATGCGGGAGGAGGCGACGCGGAAGTCCGCTGTGCGATGGCGGAGCCCGTCCGAGGGAGGGCAGACAAGGACGCCCGCACTCTGGCGGCCTCCGGCGGCAACCTCGCACACGATCGCCACGGCGTCGTCGTCGAGCAGGGGCAGATCGCCGAGGAGTTCGGATGCGATCGTGCTTTTCCCGTGCGCGCGGTGGCCGCAGAATACGAGGGCGCCCTTGGGCGAGGCCACGCACGAGGCGTGAAGGTTCAGCAGGAAGCGGATGCTTCCGGAGGACCGGGAAACATCCGGCGGGTCCAGTTCGGCGAGCAGTCCGAGCGCGTAAGCGGCGGTCCGCTGCCAGTCGTTACCCGGATGGGGTGGAGGGCCGGCGGCCGGGCGGGGGGATGCCTTGTCGCCCGCTGCGGGCAGTGCCGGCACGGGTGCATCCCGCGAGGAGGCGACAGGGGCCGGCATCGCGCCGCTCGAACGCTCCTCCGACCGTCCGCGACGCCCCGGCTCAGGGAGCCGGATGTGCACAGTCCGGCGTTTGACGTCCAGCGTAAATCCGCAGCCTTCGATGAGCGGTCCCGCCAGATCCGCCGGCGATGCTGCGCCAGTTGCCGAAGGCCGACCGGCGGTAATGGAGCCGGCTTTGCCCGCGCACAGCCTGACGGTAATATCCGCCGGCTCAGGAGGGGGCATCGTGACCGCTCCGCGCACGATGCGGCTGGCCAGGCGCCCGGACAATTCTGCCTCCACGCGCAGCCGGAACCCAGCCAGGTCGTAACCGAAAACCGGCATCTGTATCCTCTCCTTCTCCTCTTCGCGTCAGCTCGGACGCATCTGCCCAAATGCTGCCGGAGTTTCTCATGCCGGAATGCTTCGCGCTGTTCCGTTCCGGCCCGCGGCACCGGATAATGATTCGATACGCCGCCCATTCCATTGTAATTGTCTGCCGTCCCGTATGTTCAGGATACAGCGGGCGGAGCATATTCCTGCTGCAGCGCCATCGTATTGCCCTGCTCGGGCGTACCGCTCCAGATGGTGGCCGCCACCTGAATCGCGGGAACTGTTACCATTCCATCCGCGTCTCCGCGCATCAGATGGTACTGCGGGCACGCCCTGCCGGGCGGTCGCAGGATCAGTCCTGCCTCTCCAGAATGGCTGCGACGATATGGGGCGGAGGATCGGGGCACAGAATCTTTATAAGCGTCCTCCCGCGCAGCTTCTCGAACAGCTCGGCCCGTCTCCGGCGCATCGCCTCCGCCCGTGCCAGCGCCGCCGCGCGCCACTCGACCTCCTCGAAGGGAGGACGCCTGCCGGGCTTCCGACCCTCGACCTTCAGAATGTACAGGAATTTTTCGTCCTCGTAGATATCCGATATCCCGCCGACTTCTGTCATTGCCGCCGCTTTTGCGTGGAGCGGGAAGTCCTCCGCGGTCACATCCGCGGAGCCATCGCCGGAGAGCAGCCCGCCGTTTTCGGCCGAGCCGCCATCGCCAACGGCCGCGGCGACCTCAGCGAAGTCCGCGCCAGCCAGCAGTCTCTCTCTGATCATCCGCGCGGCGTGCATGGCGACTTCCGGCGACGGGTACTTCGACTTGTCAACGGCTATGCGCCGCAGGCGCCACCTCTCCGGGATATCGAACAGCTCCGGGTGCCTTTCGTAGAAGGCGCGCGACTCCCTGGGAGATTCTGTCGCCGGTCCCATTTCATGAGCCACAAAATAAGCTACGAATATGTCGCGCCTGACCTTCCGTTCCCATTCGCTCCTTGTCATGCGCCGCCGTTCCAGCATCCCCCGGACGGCCGCCTCGCCCCCCGCATCTTCCGTATACTCCCGGATCGCCCGCCGGACCTCATCGTCCACCAAGCGCTCGAAGTATCTTTCCGCCTGCTCCCGCGCTATCTCCGGTGCCTGAGCTTCGTCGCCGAACATGGCGTTTCTGGCGAGCGCGGCCCCGACAACCATTTCCCTGATGCGGTCGCGGACCTTTTCCGCTTCCATCAGGAGCAGGGCGTCCTCGACCGCCTGGTCCACCGCTTGGCGCCACGCCCTGGCGATCTCCGCCTCCGTCGCCTTCCGTCCTGCAGCTCCGGGATGGCGGCGCGCCGCCTCCTGGGCCACGATGTCGCGGAATACGGGCAATACCTCCGAGGCCGGCACGTCCACCGTTCCAACCCGCGCCACGGTGAAGTTCGCCTCCAGTACGGGGCCGACGGTGCGCAGCGCCGGCCCGCCGGGACCGGAGACTGCGTCTTCTCCGCCTGCGGCTGCACCCGTCGGCGGCGCGGGGACCGGAAGGACCGCGGCCGCCGCATGAATCGCCGGGAGCGCCGTCAGGAAAAAGAAGACCGGAAGCGCCACGAAACAGACGGTCTCGATCGTCGTCGTTACGCAAAAGTGCCCGACTGCGCCGCGTTCACGCGCGACGGCAGGGCAACATACGGCGGCGTGGAGCCGGTCCCTATATCTCATATCAGCCGGCCTCCGCGTTCACGCGATCCGCTCCGGCAGCGCGCCGGCGGGCCGAACGGGGGGATTCGCCGGCGATCCGCTTGTAGGTGCGCGACAGCGAGTATTCATCGGCGAAACCGGTCTGGGCGGCTATGACTTTCAGCGGCATGGGGGTCGTAAGGAGCAGCGTGCGCGCGGCCTCCACCCGCTTGCGCCTGACGAAAGCCAGCGGCGTTTCGCCCGCCTCCGCCTTGAACAGCCGCGCGTAGTGGTACTTACTGAGTCCGACCGCGGCCGCCAGGTCGTCCAGGCGCAGGCGGGTGTTGAGGTTGGCGGAGACGTGGCGTTCCGTGGCCCGCACGACGTGATCGCCGGTGCGCGGCGGGGATCGAAACTCGCGGAGAATGGCGGCGAGCAGGAGATCGAGAAAGCGCCGGGCCTCGTCGTCTCTGGGCGGGAAGAGCTCACGCATCCAACGCGCCAGCATAAGGATGCGCCCCTCGGCATCCACACCCAGGATCGGCCCCACGGTTCCGGGCCCATCGGCCTCGCGGAAACCGAAGTAGAAAGTTTCAAGCGGCCTGTCGCCAATCGCCCATTCCTCATGCGGGGTACCGGTGGGGTAGCGGAAAACCGTTCCGGGGCCTCCGAGAAGGACCTCTCCGCGGATGCGTACCGCCATCTTTCCCGCCGCCGGAACGATCATCTCACACACGTCGGCGTGGGCATGCTCTGCCATCCGCCACCCGCGCATAGGTGCGACCCGCCCGCAGTATTTCAGAGCGGGTCCGGAACATCCGGCCATCCCTGTGCCCCCCAGGCAATCGGCGATAAGATCTCTTCTATTATAGGCAACCATACTTTGCGCAGCAATATTCGACAAATTTTCCGCAATGCCGGCCATTCATTCCCGCGTGCGTACAGGGTATTAATAATGGAAGATTTCTTTCTCCACGGGGATGCTTCCCGCTTCCCCGTCGCCCAATGGGCGCCGGATGGCAACCAACGGGAGGGTATGGCGTATGGATAAGGTCAGGATCGGATTCGTCGGGGTCGGAAACATGGGCCAGGCGGCCCATCTGCGGAACTACGTCCTGCTGAAG
>JAOACM010000270.1:0-2938 GCA_026417845.1 Planctomycetota bacterium
CTGCTTTGCCGTCCGCGCGAACCTCCATCCCGTCAAGGGACATCGCAACCGGTCAGCGCCCGCGCGGGCGACCTTTGCCGCTCGATTTGATCCTCGATAAAGGGTAATGTGGCGATGAGGGGAAAAATCCTGCGCTCCTATTGGCCCATCATGCTCTCATGCGCGCTCTGGGCCTGGCCGATGGTGATAATCAAGCTCCTGCAGCGCCAGGGCTTCGATCTGCACACCCAGAATTTTTTCCGCTACCTGGCGGCATCGGTTACGCTTCAGGCGGTCGGGTGGGCGATGGATCCGGCGGCGATGCGGCGATGTTTCCGCGACGCGGGGAAATTCGTCGTTCCTGCGATCCTGGCGTCCGTCTTTCAGATCGTCTGGGTGATGGGCGTGTATAAGTCCATGCCGGCGGCCGGCGCGCTGCTGACCCGTTCCACCGTCTTGTGGGGGCTGCTCTTTTCGTTCTTATTTTTCCCCGAGGAGCGGCGCATGATGAGGTCGCCGTTCTTCATAGCCGGGACCGCTGCGGCGATCGCCGGTCTGTGCGGTTTTATCCTGAGCCGGCCGGCTTCCGGATCTGATCCCGGCGAATACTCGCTGGGGCTCGTTTTCCTTGCCGTTAGCGCGATCCTGTGGGCCGGGTACGGGATAAGCATAAAGTTTTTCCTGCGCGGCGTGCCGCCCGTGGCCGCTTTCGCGACCACGGCCTCGCTGGCCTGCGCCATCCTGCTGATCCCTGCCCTGCTGGCCGGCAACCCGGCCCACATAATCCGCGTACCGGCCGGCTGGTCGCTCCTGCTGCTGGTTTCCGGGCCTCTCTTCATCGGCGGGACGCAGGTGCTGATGATCGAGTCCATCCGGAGGGTCGGCGTGGCGGCCACGAATGTAATAACGCTTTCTATACCGCTGTTTACAGCGGCGAGCAGTTTCGCTGTACTGGGCGAAACGCTGACGGCCCGGCAATGGCTGTTCGGTCTTATGCTGATAGGCGGCCTCGCCGCGGTGGTCCTGCGCGCCGGGACCCTTCCGGAAGCCGTCGCCTCCCCGCCGGCTCCCCCGCCGGAGATTCCATCGAATCCCCCAATAAGAGGCAACTGACCGTAGGGCGCGACCGCGTCCGGCCGTCGGCCGACTGGAATGCGACGGCGGGCGGCCCCCGGATGGCCGGCGACGTCCGGCGCGCGGCCCGTTCCGCACGCCGGGAAAGGGCGAGGGGGAAAAGTTAATCCAGCGGCGTCAGCTTCAGCCCGGCCGGGAATCCCCGCCGCGGCGCGGCATCCGCCGGAACTACTTCCCCTGTCTGTCCGGAATATCCTTCAGCGCGATCCTTTCCTCCGCGTGGTAGCCGATCTTCACGCTGAGGATCCGGCCGTTGCCGACGTCGGAAATGAAAATGCGCCGGTCCGTGTGCGTGCCCGTGTAGCAGGCATGGAAGAGGGCCACCTCATCGTCGCCAATGGGATTGGGGGATTTGACCTCCAGATGCGGAACCAGCGGCCGGCCGTCGTCGGGGTTCCCGTACCGTCCGATCCGCGTTATCAGATTTCCGGCCGAATCCAGGACGGCCACGCCGTACAGGCTCGGTTCCGGAGCTATCGAGCGCGCGAAGTAATCCAGGCAGAAGCGGGAGAACCAGCACGCGCAGGCAGGCGCATGACCCGGATTGAATCCCGCGAATCCGACTCCTCCGTAAAACCACTCGGCGGACTCCACCCAGCACGGATCGCCTCCGCCCATATGCAGGTCGGGCGGACGCTTCGGAGCGTCGGCCTCGTTGAGCGGTATCGGGGCGCGGGGATCGAGCGTGACGATCTTCAGCCCGGGGCGCGGCCGGACTTTGATCAGCGTCTCGGATACCCGGTTGAGATAGGGCTTGCCGTCCAGGACGCGGTTGGCCGCGAGCATGAAATAGACGTTGTCGTCCCTGTCTATCGCCACGCCGTCCACCTGTCCGACTCCGGGCACCGCGTCGTTCCGGATGAGCTTGCCGTGCCTGTCCCAGATATGTATGCAGGGAGTGGTGGAACTGGAGATACGGCCGGGGAATAACGTCGGCATGTACTCCCTGCCTCCCAGGGCGCCCAGGGCATCCTTGTCCAGCGCGAAGTGCTTGCCGCTGATCCCGACGAAACGGTACGCGCAGGAAGCCACCACGTGACCGCGGACGTTGACGTTGATCCCGCCTTGGTGATAGCACACGGGCGACTTGGAAGGCAGCGGGAGCCCTCCTATTACGGACGCAGACCGCCCCCCGATTCCCCCGTCGCGCCCGACGCTCTCCCGCCTCTCCCCGTAGTCGAACGGCACCTCCCGCCACGACGCGGCATCGTACCGCACGATCATGTCCGTGTTGCGCAGGTAAGCGTAGCCATCGCTGTCGAACACGAACTCCATGGCGTTGAAAGGCAGTTCGACGATTTTGATCTTCTCCCTGTCCACGTCTATCTCGAGCAGCTGCGTGCTGGCCTTCCCCGTCGGGGCGCTGTCCGCCTCGCCGACGTACAGCTTCCCGTTGACCGGGTTCACCTCCAGCCGCTGGATGGCGTTCATCGGGGGACGTGCGCGAACGACCTGCTTCTTCGTTTCCTCGCCGAAATCCCGGACGCATTCCCATTTCCCATCCTTCTCGCGGAGCAGCCGGATGCCGGCCGTCTCCCACGGAGTGATCTGGCCGCCGTCCCCGGGATGCACTCCGCTCTCCACGTCGTTCCGGCACTCGCGCCCGATCCAGAGCGTCGGCGGATCCGACCAGAAATCCACCTCGGCCGTGAACCACAGCGGGTGAGGCAGACCAGTATAGGTGCTGTATTTTCCATCAGCCCGCACCTTGACGTTTCCCATCGGGATCTCCTGCCGGCTCAGCTCTTTCGGATTGTCGAAAGAGGCGAATCTCGCCAGGGTCGTTCCCACGGGAATGGCGGGGTTTGCGGCCGACCACAGGCGC
>JAOACM010000270.1:2948-6356 GCA_026417845.1 Planctomycetota bacterium
CGATGGGATCATCCAGGAAATTACCCATATCTCCCCGTTCTTCCTGTTCACCTTCACTATGGCCGGCTTGAAGGTCCTGATTTCTTTCAGGAACGCGCCGTTCGGGTCGAAGATCTGGATCCGGTCGTTCATGAAATCGCCGACATATACTCTGCCATGCGCATCGCAGTCCACGGACGTGGCGTTCCCGAATTCCCCCGGTCCCGATCCGTGCCCGGCCGCGTGACCTCCCTGGACTTCGATCTTCCCGACAAATACCTTCGCGTCTTCCCGCCCGTCGAGCGGCAGGCGGGCAACCCCGTGCATGGTGTCGAAATTGAAGGGAAGCCGGTAGGCGAATCCCGCCAGGTAAACCCACCTGCCGTCCGGAGAGATGGCCACGCTCGTCGGCGATACATCCACATCCCTGGCCCCGTATGCATGCGTCATCCGCTTGAACGGGAAGCAGGTGCGGCCGCCCTGCAGCTCGCGGCCGCCCGTGGTCCCGTCCGTGCTCAACCGGTTCATTTTGAGACCGGCCAGTACCAGGTCCCTGCCCAGCAGCCCTATTCCCGTGGCCGCCCGGCCGCTCATGCCCCCAAGGTCCCACCAGCTGCAGTTATCTCCGGAGGTGAGCAGCGTCTGCTGGTAGAGGCTCTGCTTCCACGGTACCCTGAACCCGTGCGGCACTTCCTTCCATTCGAGCCCCCTTACTTCGGCGAGCTTCCCTGCCGGAAACGGGTAAATGGTTCGGAGGTACCTGCCTTCGTGGTCGTACATGCGGATGTAATCCACCCCCGTCCCCTCGCACACGACCACGCCTTCCTCATTGGCCGCCATCAGCGGCGCGGCCTGCGAAATCCGCTTGTAGGGAGACCAGTACAGTATCTTCTCGAACCGGGGCCTGAGGCCGAGGCTTACGCGGATCGTACAGGAATCCTTGTCGTCCACGTAAACATCCTGGTCGTTCTTCCCGTCCCATACCACTACCTGTTTCTTCGTGTCTGGTTGGAACGGAGGAGGGGCCTTGGGACCGAGTACTCCGCTCGCCAGGTGCCGTATGATCTTTCCGTTGGCGTCCTCGACGGCTACGGTAACATCGCACCACCCCTTCGTTTCGAAAGCGACGGTTACCCTGTCTCCCTCCCGCGTCACCGCGGGCTTCTGCGCGAACTCGAATACCGGTTCCCGCTTGACCCGGAACTCGTCCGCGTCCGCCGCCCCGGCCTCGCCGTGGAAAACAGATACGAATGCCGTCAATGCCGCCAACGCCGCCGACCGCCGCCTCTGCATACCCGCCTCCTTACGCAACTGCCCGCGCTTCCAAAGGCGCCGTCGCATCTCTGCTCCAGTCCTTCCCGCCCATTTCTCCGCGCCGGTATATTCGCGGAGCCGCCGGAGCGTTTCCCGGACGCCGCTTCGTACGCGGCCGGCAGGCTCTCAGGGGCCGGAAGGGACAATCCTCGCGCCGGCTTTTCGCGCATGGAGACTGCAACGGCTCCCCTTGCCGCGTGGACCGGCTTCGCCCCCAACCCAAGCGGTTGCGCTGTGTGTCGTCGCGAAGAAATTCCATCCGTAACAGAAATGCATTGCCCCAGCCGTATAGAGAGAACGCACAGGACTGGATCCGTGTCCCACGCGATTTTTACCCGGGCGCCTTCAGAGAACGCAGGAGGCAAGATGGGCGCACCGTCCCTGCACCGCCCGCCGCACCCTCGTGTCATCCTCCGGTCTAACTCAGCCGCCACAGTTTCCTGGGCTCCGGCCCGTCCCATTTCATCGTCGAGCAACCGATCCATTCCCGGCCGCCCTTCCATCCGTCTCGCGCGTTGTAGAAGAGCCACAGCCGTCCCTCGTACCAGCGCAGGTCAAGTTGGTAAACGATGGCCGACTTCCAGCCGTTGCCCGAGGGGAGGATTATTGGATTATAGGGTGCGTCTCGCCAGACCAGGCCATCGGCGCTCAAGAGCACGTCTATCGCCGAGCGCGACCGGCCCTGCTCGTCGTGGTATATGCCATTGATCAGCGCCAGGTACCCAGATCCGTAGCCGTAGACCTTGACGCCGCCGGTCCCGAAGTTCCGGTACCAATACCCTGGGTCCGGCGAGAGTATCGGCTCCGGCCGCTTCACGAAGGGGCCGAGCGGCCCGGGCGCCTCGGCGCAGCCGATGTGCTTGGGCTCCTCGTAGCCGCAATCGTCCAGCCACACGGTCCCGCCGGTATAGTAGAGACGCCAACGCCCGTCGGGCAGCAACGCGGCGCTCGGATTGCGGACCTGGATGCACCGCCCCTCGCGCTCCCAGCCGAGGACGGGCTCCAGGACCGTCACCGGATCGCTCCAATGTACAAGGTCCTCGGACGTTCGGGCGCTGAGAAATATCTCGTTTCCCATGGTCGGGTATTGGCTGCAGTAGACGATCCACTTCCCGCGGTCGGCGACGAGAGACACCGGCCCGGTCTTCCAGTCGGCGTGGTCGCGCAGCAGGCGCCAGCGCATCCCGTCGTCCGAGACGAAGTGGTAGAAGTGGTAGCGGTGGCAGAAGAGGTGCCACTGGCGGTCGAACTCGCCGGGCAGCAGCACTTGAGGGTCGCCGATCGCGCTGCCCGGGCCGGTGCCCTCCTGCGGAGCGATGATCGGGTTCCCGGGGAGATCCTGCCATTTCTCGCGCTGCCAATCGGGAAATTCGAGGTCCATGGTGCCTCCTTCGATCGTCAAACAGGGGTTCACTTGCCCTGCAACGCTGCGGGCGCGCCCGCCCTGGCGTCGTTCAGCCGCCAGAGCTGCGCCGGCTTGGTCACCGAGTCCACCCACAGGAAGCATTTCAGCGCCGGGACGTAGGCGAAGCGCTGGTAGCAGCCGTTCTCCGGTGCGACTTCGCTCACCACCGGATCGTCGCCCTTGGGCGGCGCGCCCGGCACCGTGCTGGCGATCTCCTCGGTCTGCGTGGTCCATTCACCGCTGGCCAGGAGCGCGCGGTTGGCTTCCGCCCCGGCCGGCGGGATGATGTGCAGGACGCGGGTCGAGCCCATGCCCTTGTAGTAGATGAAACGATTCAGCGGCGGGTACCACTGCAGCGCGCCGGAACCCTCCCTTGCCTGTATCTCGCCTTTCGGAATCTTCCCCTTCATGAGCCGCCAGCCGGCCTTCGGATCCTGGCAATCCAGCCAGTGCCAGTTGCGATAACCTGTCTCGCTCCAGTTCACGTCGTCCCTGTCAACGTTCGAGTTGCCTCCAACGATGATCAGTATGTCGTGGATCGGGGAGTACTGCGTGGTGGCCCATCCGCCACGGAGTTGGTTAGTGTTGTTGCAGATCTTCTCCGACCAAGCCCGCGGCGCGGTGGATATCTGGTAGACACCCATCGGACCCATGGCCACCCAAATCAGCTTGCGCCTGGAGTCCCAAGCCGAACAGCCAATGGCCTCGCC
>JAOACM010000271.1:0-233 GCA_026417845.1 Planctomycetota bacterium
GTGCCCGCGAGGCCCGTGCGTCCTGTCGCCGCGTGTTTTCGAACGTCCCCGGGGATATTTCGCGGTATTATAAGGGCGGCGGATCGGAAGGGAAGCGGCGGAAGGTTCTTCCGGAAGGGCCGCGCACAGGAGGTGCGCGCATCACCAGGGAATGCTGGCGGCCCGGGAGGCGCGATCTCCCGCATGGCCGCGGCATGCGGATGCCCGGCTGATCCCAGGGTGGAAGTGGAGGG
>JAOACM010000271.1:243-6356 GCA_026417845.1 Planctomycetota bacterium
TCTTGTGGCCCTTCCTGGCCGCCTTCGCGGCACCGCTGCTCGTGGCGGCGGTGCTTGACCGCCGCCGGCCTGGCGGCGAGCCGCCCGGCGGCGTAGGAACCTCCGCCCGCAGCGATTCCGCTCCCGCGTCCTTTGGCGCCATGCTCATCCTGCCCGGCGCGCTGGTCGGGGCGCTGGTCCCGGCGATCCTCAGGGAACCTGCGGTCCCTGGGCTTTTCTCGAAACTGCTCTGCGCGCTTCTGCCGGCCCTGGCCGTGGCGCTTGCCGGGATGGTGCGCGACCGCAGGGCGATGTCCAGGGGCTGGGCGCTCGCGATCCTGGCCGCGATTTGCGTCCTGTTCGCCGCCTTCTGCCGGAGGTTCGAGGCGGTCAAGCTTCCCGGTTTCGACCCGGTGGAGCTGCGCTACCTTTCGGTTCCGTTCACGGCCCTGTGGATGTTCGCGGCCGCGGGCGCCGTGGGAGCAATCGGCGGCCCATCCGGCCCGGTCGGCGCTGTTTTTGCCTGCGCGTCGTTGTCGGCAGGATGTTGCGCGTCCGTCCTTGGCGACGGAGCCGTCTCCATCCTTGGCCTTGCCGCGTCAGGTTCGATGGCGGCCTTTCTGATGCGCGGGGCGGTTTCCGGCGCAGCAGCCGGTTCCGCCGGCATCTTCCATATCGGCGAGGCCGGTTCGCGCGCGCTCGGAATGTTCCTGGCCGCCATGCTCGTCATGCTGGCCAACGACAAGACCGCCGCGCCCCCTCCGCCCGGGACGGACGCAGCGGACTGGCCGGAGGCGTTCCCCCATCAGGCGCTGCTCGTCTCCGCCCTACTTGCCTATCCGGTCTTTGACATGGCTCTGGCAATCCTGCGCGACGCTCTGGCCGGCAAGCCCTTCTGGCGGGCCGGATCCCATCGCCTGCACCATCGCCTCGCCGCGGCGGGAATGTCGGTCGGGCGGATCGCCGCCGCCGCGTCAGCCATAACGCTGCTCTGCGGAGCGGGCGTATTGCTTATATTGCTGAAGCCCGCCGGTCTGCGCGGCCTCTCCATGTGGGCTTTTCTTGCGGCGGCGATCCTCGCGTTTGGACTCCTGGTTCTGGCCGGTTATCTGGAGGAATTTGCTCCATCCGCCGTCAGACGCGGCCGGGCGCGTTTCCTTCTGGTCGAGAACTTTCTCGAGATGCAGAAGGCGAAGCTGGAAATGGCCGGTTCGGCGGAGGAAGTTTTCGATATAGTCGCCCGCACGCTGGTGGAATTCCGGGTGGCCAGATGCGTCGCGCGCGTGTCCGGCCTGGTGGCGGAGGGCCGCGACGGTTCTCTGCCTGGGGCCCCGCTTTCTTACGCGGCGCGGGCCGGGCCGGACGGCGGATCGTCCGGCGACGAGCCTCCGGGCGAAGGGGCCTGGGACGGCGGTGGAATGTCGGGGGACAGCAGAGGAGCGGGCGGCGGGGCGCGGACGGAGGCCGGCCGCGCCGGCGCGCCCCGGGCCGTCCGCTCCGGAAGCGGGCCGGGCGCATCCGGAGGCGGCCGGAGCGGATTCGGCGTCTTCGAATGGGTCTGGAATCGTCCCGAAGGCGCCGCGGTCCGCCATCTGGCGCCGATATATGGCGGCGCAGAAAACTCCGGCGCCGGTGCCGCCGGCCCCGAAAAGGACGGGAGGACAGACGGCGACCGGGATGGCGGCGAGGAGCGGCGAATAGAGTTGCCCGGCGGGCGCGCGCGGGCTTCGTGGAGGCACGAGTTCCCCGCGGGCGGGGACGAAGCCGAGGCGGACCGGCGCGAACGGCTGGAATCGTTCATGGAGCGCGCGCTCGAAAGGGCGCGGGACCTTCTGGCCGCCGGAAGACGGCCGGGCGGGCGGCAGGCTCCGTCCGGAGCGTGAGCGGCGCCGGCGATCCGAACCTCGACGCAGGGATTCGGTTGCGCTGTTGGTCAGGGCGGCAACTGTCAGAAAGGATGCCAGGAGCGGTTACGCGCAAGGGCGCGCGCAGGCTTGCTTCCGGCGCTCTCTGAAAAACGTAATTGTTTACAGGTTCAGGCTGGAGTTGCTATTCGCAGTGGTGCGATCGAGCGGGACAGCAAGAGCGCTGCAACATATATCCTAGGCCCTGCGCCCTGCATTTATGGGGTGATAAACAACTACTGAAAAACGCCTGAGGTAAAAATCCCGAAAGACGCTGCCCGGCGGCCGCGGCTATCTCTGAAGAGCCGGGGGAATATCCCTTCACCGCCCTCGCCAATCTCCTTCCCGTCCGGGGACATCTCAACCGGCTTTGCCGCGGGCCGTCAGGTCCGTTGCCGGCGCGGGCGCTTTCCCCCGCTGAAAGGAGAGCCGGCGTACTTGAGCGCAAGCCTGGCGGGACGTATGACCGAGTAAATCCAGAAAAGGCCTGGCGGGAGGGATATCAGCCGCCATTCGTATTCGGTCGGCCTGAAGACGGCGCCGAGCCAGAAGGCCAGGCGGTCCCGCGTGTCGTCCATGGAGCGGCAGTAGAGCCGCGCCGTTTCCATCCAGCCCGGTGTTTCCCCGCGCGCCAGGATGGCCGCGGCGCCGGCGACCAGCGCGGGCAGTCGTCCGTCACGGCGGCATTCGGCGGCCATGACCTCCGGCACCTCCAGCCCGAACAGCGACTCGCACATCGCCACGCCCCACAAGAGCATCCGCAAGCAGCCTGCGGAGCGGGCCTTTTCCAGCAGCGCCGGCCAGCGGTCCTCGCCGATGCGGCGGGCCATTGCCAAGGCATCGCATGTCCAGCCAAGACGGCCCCAGGAGTGCTTCGATCCGTGTGCGCACAGGACCACCAGATGGTCCTCGATGCTGAGCGTCCGCGTCGCTCGGCCGGCTGCGGCAACCTCCTTCGAGTTCCTCCACAGCCCTTCCTCCAGCTCAGGGCGCTTTGACAGGCCCGGGACGGCTTCCCAGTGGAGGTCAACGGCCGTCCCGGTTCCGGGGCTGAGCGTCTGAACTTCCGCATGATGGCGGACGAATGCTTCCCACAACCGCCGCGGGGGTAACGAACGGGATTCCCAGCCGGCGCTGTGGAGGGCCGCGATAGCGGATACCGCGTCGCGCCGGCGCACGAGGATGTCAACGTCGGAAAAACTGCGGACTGCGGCATCGCCGTAAGCCTGAACAGAAAGCGCCGGCCCTTTGAAAGCCATCGCCTCGATGCCGCATCGGCGCAGCTCGTCCATCGCGCGGAACATGTCCGAACATACGGCCAGTGAAACGGCGGCCTGGCGATCCGCCTCCTCCTCAAGGCGCTCCACGAGTTCCACGGACGGCTCGATGCCGGCATCTGAAAGGACGCGGCGCAGATTCGCGCAGAGGATGCCAGCCATGCCGTGTTCGCGGGCAAATATTATCAGGGAATCCGGATCGGGCTTCCCGGAGAGCAGACCGCCGGAACGGTCCGCCGCCGTCGCGCCGGCACGCTCCGCATCCGCGCCTGTCGCTTCGCCGGAATGCTCCAGCGGCGCCCCCGCGCCGACCGCCCGTCCCGCCGCAGCGGCGCCGTGCAGTGCGGCGGCGCGCAGCAGCAGCCGCATCTCCGGTCCCGCCTCCGGCATCGCCGGCCGGCCGGACATCCCGGGTTCAGACATGCGTTCGATCCGGCGCGCGGGACCACCGCAGCGCCCGCGCCGCCGTCACTCGCCCTCGCCCATCTCCAGTCTGTAGTTCGGCGCCTCGCGCGTGATCATCACGTCGTGCGGATGGCTCTCGCGCAGACCGGCCGGCGATACCGTGATGAATTTCGGCCTGGTCCGCAGCTCTTCTATATTCGCGGCGCCGACATAGCCCATCCCCGCCTTCAGCCCTCCAACGAGCTGGTATAGAAATTCCGCTATCGGCCCCTTGTACGGCACCCGGCCTTCAATCCCCTCCGGCACAAGTTTTTCCGGCCGCGCCCCCTCCTGCGCGTACCTCCCGGCGCTGCCCTCGACCATGGCGCCGAGGCTGCCCATCCCGCGGTAGACCTTGAACGACCTGCCCTTGTAGATGACCATCTCTCCGGGCGACTCGTCCGTCCCGGCGAACAGACTGCCGATCATGACCGAATGCGCGCCCATCGCGAGGGCCTTTACGACGTCGCCCGAGTACCTGATGCCGCCGTCCGCTATTATGGGCGTTCCGGATTTCTCCGCGGCCTTGGCCGCCATCCGGATCGCCGTTATCTGCGGCACTCCGACCCCCGCTATTACGCGCGTGGTGCAGATCGAGCCCGGACCCACCCCGACCTTGACCGCATCCGCGCCGGCGTCTATCAGCTCCTGTGTCGCCTCTCCTGTGGCCACATTACCGGCTATAACCTGGATGTTGTAACTTTTCTTGATGCGCCTTACCGCCTCAATCACGCGCGTCGAGTGGCCGTGCGCCGTGTCCACGGCGATCACGTCAACCCCGGCTTCGATCAGGGCTGCGACCCGTTCATCGTCCGCCACACCTACCGCCGCCCCGACGCGCAGCCGTCCCTTTTCGTCCTTGCACGCCATCGGGTAGCGCAGCGTCTTGTCTATGTCCTTGATGGTTATCAGGCCGGCCAGGCGTCCGTCCTCATCCACCAGGAGCAGTTTCTCGACCTTCTTCGACCGCAGTATGACCTGCGCCTCCTCGAGGCTCGTGCCCGGCGGGGCGGTGACAAGCGGCTCCTTCGTCATGACATCGCCGATCCGGAGGCTGTCGTCGGGTTGGAACCTGAGGTCCCTTCCGGTCAGTATGCCGGCCAGGCGCCCATTCTCCACGATGGGTATGCCGTTTATGTTGTGGGCACTCATGAGCTTCCTGGCCTCGCCGACGGTGTGGTCGGGGCTGAGCGTCACCGGGTCGGTTATCACGCCGGAGGCCGACCTTTTGACCTTGATCACCTCCCTGGCCTGCCGCTCGATCGGCATATTGCGGTGGATGATCCCTATACCGCCTTCCTGCGCGAGCGCTATCGCCATCCGCGACTCGGTCACCGTATCCATCGCCGCGGAGACGAAGGGGATGTTGAGCCTTATTGACCGTGTAAGCCAGGTGGAGGTATCGGCATCCCTGGGAAGAACCGAAGATTTGGCCGGCAACAGCAGTACGTCGTCGAAGGTTACTCCATGCCCGACAAACCTGTCGCCCATCCCGCTCAGTTCCATCATCTCCGGTCCTTTCTCCGAATCCGGTTTCGCATCCGCCGCGCCGGCGGCGGATTGCGGGCAGATGTCCGGCGGCGCGGACCGGTTGCATGTCGCCCGCGCGATCTTCGTCCGCCTGTCGCGCTGCCGCGTGCCCGGCACGCACAGCCCGCCGGAGCAATTGCGCCCTCTGCCAGCGTCCGACCAGCCTGCTGGCGCGGGCAGAATCCGCTCCCAAAAGCGGCTGTGCTGTGCCGGGGGTCGGACAGTACCTCCCGGTCGGCCGGTCTGCCGCGGCAAATGGAAGCTAGCACGGAGCGCATCCAGCGCAAGGAAGAAAAGCCGGGGGGGAGCATCAGGGCCGGCTGGGATGCATGACCGTAAATGCGGATGCCAACCAGGCGATTCGAGAGCAGCCGGAGGCAATCCGCGGAGACACGGGCGGGAGGAGGTGGCGAGCCGGCCTTTCCCTCAAAGCGCTTCTGGAAAGCCCGTATCCGGCTTTGCAGCTTCGGCCATGCACCCGCCGGCTGATGTCAGGCGCATTCTCCCTTGAATGCGGCGCCCCGCGCGTTACCGTATTCTTTCAGGCAGCGCCGGGTGCCGGCGGCCCTGTTTCACCAACGGGGGAGGCTTCCACAGGTGCCCGAACAGGGACCGAGGTGTAATCTGTCGGCGCCGGGGCCAGGCTGCCGGCTGCTGCAGGCAGAAGGATACGACGACATCCTTTTCGGTTGTCCACCGGATACCGTCAAACTGCTCAGCCGTGCCGGGGAGAGGATGCCGGCTGCTTTTGTTCTACCCCTGAGAACCTTCTCGCATGGCCGCAACTATGCGGATCTGGAGTTCGTAGTCTATACCTACCTTTTTCTGAAGCAGGAGAAGCAGACTTTCCGCGTGGTGTGCACGCCGGACCAGAAGGCCAGGATATTGACGATCCTTCAGGAAACGATATTCGGGCCTTCCTTCGAGGACCTTATCCTGGCCTTTTCCGCCGGGGATCCGGCGGGGGCGCGCGGCGGCC
>JAOACM010000272.1 GCA_026417845.1 Planctomycetota bacterium
GTCGAGGAATGCCTGGCGGCCCAGAAGCTCCGCCCCCCGGGTCCCGGCAACCGGATCGGCGAGATCATGTACGCGAAGGGATATCTGAAGCGGGAGCATATCCGCGCCATATTGACCGAACAGCAGAAGCTCGCCGGGAAGAAGGTGCCGGTCTTCGGCTCCTACGAGCTGCTCAAGAAGCTCGGTCAGGGAGGCATGGGCGCAGTGTTCATGGCGAAGCACAGAGACACCAACCGCATCGTGGCGCTCAAGGTGCTCCCGGCCAAACTTGCCGCGGACCCAGAGTTTCTGGAAAGGTTCCGGCGCGAGGCGAGGGCAGCGTCAGCCCTCGACCACCCGAACATTGTCAGGTGCGCGGATGTCGGGATTGTCAGGGACGTCCACTACATCGCGATGGAATATGTGGACGGCGAGGATGCCGAAACGCTCATAAACAAAAATGGGCGACTGGCCGAACCGCTTGTACGCAGGATAGCCCGCCAGATGGCATCAGCGCTGGCCGCCGCTTCCGCCAAGGGCATCCTGCACCGTGATATCAAGCCCGGCAACATACTTGTGGACAGGGCCGGTAACGCGAAACTCACCGACCTGGGGCTTTCCATCGCCGCCGACTCCGATACTCGCGTGACGCTGAGCGGCATGACCGTTGGCACGCCCTACTACATCTCGCCGGAACAGGCCCAGGGCGAACCGAACCTTGATGTCCGGACCGATATATACAGCCTTGGCGCCTCTCTGTACCACATGGTCACCGGCCGGGTGCCCTTCGACGGGGAGAACGGCGTGGTGATAATGACAAAGCACGTGAAGGAACCGCTCAGGCCGGTCCGCAGCCTGGCACCAGATATCAGCGAGGGGTTTGCCGCCGTCATCGAGCGGATGATGGCCAAGAGGCGCGAGGACCGGCCGCGGACACCGGCCGAACTGCTGGCGATGCTGGACGCCCTGGAGAAAGGCGCCTCGCCGGCAGGCAGGACCGGCGGCGCTGGCGCTACGGCCGCTGCTCGCAGTGCCGGAAGAACGACCGGCCCGGCGCAAAAGGTTTCCGCGCCCGTCAGCAAGCGACTGCTCTGGGTTGCCCTGATCGCCTCCGCCCTCGTGGCAGCCTCCGTCATAGCCGCGATGGCGGTAGCGTTGAGCGGCTGAGAGCCTGTCCGGAAGCCTCCGGATGGCGGGACGCTGCGGCCCCCCTTGGGCGCCAGAGGAGTTTTTGACAGACTCTAAGTGCCTATCCAAAAACTTCCTGCCGGGCAGTGGAACTCGCTGAGCGTATAAGTTGAGCGCCGGAGGTTTTCGGACAGGCTCTAAGACCGGGCGGCGGCCGGTCTGGTCCGAGGCGGGAGGGAGGCCTGATTCGTGGACAGGATTTTCGGCTGCGATTTTACTCCTTCAAGGCCCGATCCCTTCGCGCTGGTCATATTTGGCGCGTCCGGCGACCTGGCGCGCCGCAAGCTGATTCCCGCGATATTTTCGCTGTTCCGCGGCGGCCTCCTTCCCGACGACTTCGATATCGTCGGCTTCGCCCGGACGCCGATGACCGACGCGGAGTTTCGCGAAAAGGCGCGCGAATCCGCCGTGCGGAGGTGCGCCGCCGGCGGAAGCATATTCGGCGCGAGGGAAAATGCGCCCGGAGATGCCGGGGCGGGCAGCGAGGCCGGCAGCAAGGCCGGCAGCAAGGCCGGTCCCGCCGGGCGCATCGAATGGTGCGCCGGGAGCTGGGACAGGTTCGCGCGGCATATGCGTTACGTATCTGCTGCGGGCTACGAAGATGCCTCCGCCTACAGGCTCCTGCGCGCAATACTGGACCCGCCCGGCAAGCCCTCCAGAAACCGCCTTTTTTATCTCGCGATCCAACCGTCGCTCTTTCTCCCCATAGTCGAGTGTCTGCGCGCCAATGGTCTCATAAGCGGGGAAAACGCCGACCCGTGGTCGCGGCTGGTAGTCGAGAAGCCGTTCGGAAAGGACCTGGCGAGCGCCCGCGCCCTGGACGCGAAGCTGTGGGAATCGTTTCCGGAAAGCCGGATATTCAGGATAGATCACTACCTGGGAAAGGAGACCGTTCAGAACATTCTGGTCCTGCGCTTTGCCAACTCCATATTCGAACCGCTGTGGAACAACAGGTACGTGGATCATGTCCAGATAACGATCGCCGAGACTCTGGGGGTTGAAGGAAGGGGCGGCTATTATGACGGGGTCGGAGCAATCCGCGATATGATCCAGAATCACGCCATGCAGCTCCTCGCGCTTGTAGCCATGGAACCGCCCTCCAGCCTTGATCCTGAGGCAATAAGGGACGAGAAGGTAAAGGTTCTCAGGTCGCTGCGTCCGATAAGCCGCGAGTGCGTTGCCGGCGGGATCGCGCTCGGCCAGTACGGAGCCGGCGAGGTCGAAGGCAGACAGGTCCCGTCATACCGCGAAGAGGCCGGCGTGGCGCCGGGATCGAGGACTGAAACGTTCGCGGCGCTGCGAGTCCGGCTCGACAACTGGCGCTGGGGAGGCGTGCCGTTCTACATCCGTACAGGCAAAAGACTTGCCGGGCGCGTGACCGAGATAAGCCTGTGCTTCAAACCGGTCCCCGATACGCTCTTCAACCTCCCCCCGATTGGCCCGATGGTCCCCAATGTGCTGGCGCTCCGCATACAGCCTGACGAAGGCGTATTTCTCAGCTTTCAGGTCAAGGTGCCGGGGCCCGGCATGTGCATCAGACCGTTCGAAATGGATTTCGGCTATGCGGAGACATTCGGCGGCGAGACGCCCGATGCCTACGAGCGGCTGCTGCTGGACGCCCTGAACGGCGACCGGACCCTGTTCGCCAGGAGCGACGAGGTGGAGGCGGCGTGGAAGTTCGTCTCGCCGATCGTCGAAGGTTGCGCGGCGATCAGCGCCGCGCCGCCGATCTACCCGGCGGGGTCGTGGGGGCCGAAGGAGGCCGACGATCTTATCGGAACCGACGGCAGGAAGTGGCGCATAACCAGGCGCCGGCGACAACGCGAGAGGCTGTAGAGGAGGCGGCGTCCGTCCCGGTCCGCCGCTCAGACGCATCAGCCTCCCCGCGAGCCTCTCCTCGCTGGACGCCCTTCCGTCGTCCCGGCGGAGCCGGTTGCGCTGTTGGATGGGGCGGGGCGGATGGAGGGGGGAGATGGAGGGCAAGGGCGCGGATCGGACGTGTTTTCGAGCAGCCGGGAGGCCAGGAGCGGTCGTCAACCGGCGGGGATACGGAAAAGGAAGGGGAAAAAGAAAGGAGGAAATCGCGACATGCGCATAGTCTACTGCACCGTTCCTCCGGAGAAGGCGGAAGAGATAGCGCGGGCGGTGGTCAAGGAGCGGCTTGCAGCCTGCGCCGGCATATCCGACGGAATTCGAAGTTTCTACTGGTGGAAGGGCAGGATGGAAAATGCCGGCGAGTCGCTGCTCATAATGAAGACCGGACGCAATCTGGTGAGAAAGCTGATGGAGCGGATACGCCAGCTGCATCCGTACGAAGTTCCGGAGATCGTATCGGTGCGCGTGGAGGAGGTATTCGGGCCTTACGCGGAGTGGGTTCGGACTGAAACGGATTCGGCAGTCGGAGCCGGACGGGATGTCTGCGGGAAGCGACAAGGCAATTGTTCGCCGGCCCTCCCACATCCCTCTGCCCAAAGGGGAAAGGGACCATCGGCGAAGCGGCGTCGCACCCCCGACCGGACCGCTCCCCGGTAAACTATTCCACGGCGAGCGTAGGCGCGGCGGGAAACACGCAAGCAGGCGGCTGGACATACGTTGATAATTGAGGGGGAGGCGCGGACGGACCCGATCCCGATCCTCGCCGGGAAGGGGCCGTCAGGCATTCGGCGGTGCGGGGGACGGCGCGGCGGCGGCTGTTTGCGGGCCGCCCCCGCCGAGGCAGACGCCTTGCGGTCCGGCGGGCTGCTCCTCGCACGGGTCGCGGTCCGCCGTGTCGAAGCCGCGTGGCGGACTGGAGTCTGGCGGAAGGCGACTGGCATGGCTGAGTCGGAGATACGATGCCCCCGATAGGTAATTTCGCGTTCAGCACCAATGCCTTTACGCGTTTCGCGCTGGAGGAGGCGGTGGACCTGATCGCCGGGGCCGGCTTCAAAGGCGTGGAAATACTTGCCGATAAGCCCCACGCCTGGCTGGAACGGTTCGGCCATCGCCGGATCGAACGCCTGGCGTCGAGGCTACGTTCCCGCGGGATGTTCGTCAGCAATATAAACGCCAATTGCGTCTCAGGCTTCTGGAAGGACTGTCCGCCTGAGCCGGTGTTCGAGCCATCGGTAATAAGCCGTCGGGCGGAGTTCAGGCGGTGGAGAATCGAATACACGAAAAAGGCGATGCGGCTGGCTAAGGAGCTGGATGCGCGCAACGTCAGCCTCACCTCCGGAAAGACGCTTAACGGCGTGCCCCCGGTCAGGGCGCGCAGCTTTCTGGTGGACGCGATCCGTGAACTGCTCGATGGGGCCCACAGGATCGGCTGCCGCATATCGCTCGAATACGAGCCCGGTCTGTACATCGAAAGTACGGACGAGATGGCCGGGCTCGTCGCGGAGATCGGCGACGAAAGGTTCGGCGCGAATCTCGATCTGGGGCACGTCGCCGTTGCCGGAGAGGACCCCTGCCGGGCTGTCGAGAGGTTACGCGGACACATATTCAACATCCATATGGAAGACATAGCCGGCCGGAAGCATTATCATATGGCGCCTGGTGAGGGCGACATGGACTTCGAGAGAATATTCGAGACTCTGGACCGGATATCTTACGACGGGCCGGTCACGTGGGAGATCTACACATGCGATGACGATCCGGTCGGAGCCGCCCGGAAGGCGTTCGCCTGCTCGCGGCGGTTCGCGACAGAGCCTGCCGGATGCCGGTGCCGGTCCTCGCCCGGGCAGCGGCCGGCGCGCGGGGCGTCAGGGGATGGCCGCCAGAGGTGAGCGTAAGGGCCCGGTCCCGGCAGATGCGAATCGCAGAAAGACCGCACGGGGCCGCAGGCCGATGAGCCTATGGGGCGTCAGTCGGTCCTGAGACAGACAGTGGAAACACAGGCGTCACGCATAAGGGGAACGTGAAGATAAGTTCGAGGGCTGAGACGGGCCACGGGCGATTGCGAGGTTCCGGCAGGGGGGGGAGAAAAGACAGCCCGTGCGCCACGCGGGTGCCGCTCGATGTACTCAGCCCCCAGAAGGAAAAATTCCGTGAAGGGGTTCCGTAAAGGGACAGGAGATATCGGGCCGAGGGCAATGTAACCTATCCAGAAACCCTGTGAACGGAGCTTAGGGCTTGATGCTACCTCCTTTTTCGTCCGGAGGTTTCTGGAGCAGGCTGTAAGGGAGAGGAATGGATTGGCGCGGCGCAGGAGGAAAGGTCCGGCGCCGGAAATTCGGAGGGTCTGAAAGTGGGACTTCCCGGGTTTGGCGGAAACGAGCGGATTGGAGAGCGGAGCCGCCAAGGGCCGATCCCGGTCCCTTCCAGGATGAACTTAAGGGCCCGGCCGTGGCACGAGGGGCTGGCCGGTTCGATCCTGCGTATCGCGGTTTGCCTGGCGATAGTGGGGACCGGCATCAGCATGTTCGCATCTTACGGTGGGGGGCGGAAGCGGAGCGCGGAAATGCCGGCTGGAGGAGGATGCCCTCTGGTGTGTCTGCCCGGCTCGGTTCCTCAACCGCCCGGAAAGGCCGACCCGTGCCCCCAGAAGGTAGTCAGGATTGACGCGAGCGATCTGGCAAGGCTGGCATCCGTGAACGTCGAAGACGCGAGGGATGCCGGTTCGGCAAGCGCGGACGGAACAGTGGGGGACGCAACTACTCCGGAGACGGGAAGCGCGGGGGCCGGGACTGCTCCGGGCTGCGGGTCGACAGCGGGCGCATGCGGCGGCACTGAGCGACCCGGAGACGCGCGTGCGTCGGGGCAGTCGCCGCCCGGGAAGGCCGACGCAGCTGCGCCGGCATCCGGACGTTCCAGCCCGGGCCGCGGATCGGGGGAGGACGGACCGATCGGGGCTGAAGCGACGCCTGCGGCAGAAGACGAAAACCGCGAGGCAAACGGCGAAAGCCGGCCGGCGACGAAGGAAGAGGCGAAGGGAACCGCCGCCGGGGAGTCCAAGGGACCGGGGAAAGGCGTTGCGGGTTCCGGTTCGGAGAGCGCCGTGGGGAGAGAAGAGGGCGAAGGCGGAGGAAAGCCCGGCAGGCGCAAGGGCCGGGAAGAGGCCGCTTCCGGGGAAAAATATTCCTGGACGCGCGAGGAATGGGAGAAGATGAAGTTCCTCCCGCCGTCGGAGAAATTCGAGCCGCTGAAGGAGGACTTGGATCCCGACGACGACGATTTCGCCCTGATATGGGACACCGATCTTGAGA
>JAOACM010000273.1 GCA_026417845.1 Planctomycetota bacterium
GGTCGAGGGCGGCGTGCTGAAGATCAGGCCGGCCTTCGGGGGGGAGGTGGCGGTCGAGTGGAAGCGCGTCAGGAGGGTGGATACCGACAAGCCGCTGCCGATCGAGCTTAAGGACGGAAGGAAATTCTCGGGAACGCTCCGTCCGGAGGGCGAGGCCGATGGCCGCGCCAGGATCGTAGGGGAGGACGGCAAGGACATCGAGACGATAAGCCTGGATGCCGTGGCGGCGGTCAACCCGAAAGTTGAGCCGCTGGTCAAGTGGGAGGGGTCCGTTACGGCATCGGGGGCCCTGTCGAGGGGCAACGTGAACTCGATAACCGCCATATTCCGCGCCGGAGCGGTAAGGCGTACCAGGGACGACCGGCTGACGCTGGCGGCCGGCTACGACTACGGCGAGACGGAAAGGGTCAAGACGCGCGAACAGGGCTTCGTATCGGCGAAGTACGACTATTTCGTGACGAAGAAGCTGTTCGTGTACGGCAACGCCAAGGCCGACCGCGACGAATTCGCGGACCTGGACGCGCGGATTTCCGCCGGCGCCGGGCTGGGCATCCAGTGGGTCGAGACGAAGCGGACCAGGTTCTCATCGGAAGCCGGCGTGTCGTATGTCTACGAGTGGCACAACGAGGATGATGACGACGGATACGCCGCCGGCCGGGCGGCGTCCGCCTTCAGCGTATGGATACTGCCGGACAGGCTGCAGTACAGGCTGGAGGTCGAAGGGCTGCTGAACATGGAAGATAAGAAGGACTGGATAGCGAACGGCAGGACCGGCTTCCGCTGGATGCTGACGAAAAACTGGCTGATGGAACTCGGCGCGCAGGCTACGTTCGACCACAAACCCGCCGAAGGGCGGAAACGCGAGGACGTCATCTACACGCTGGGATTCGGGTACAGTTTTTGAGAAAGCAGCGCCTGACGCCTCCGCGTCCAGCGCATGCGGGCGCGGCGTCAGCCCGACGGACGATTGAGGCCGCGCGGCGCGACTTTTCCGCCGCGGACCGTTCCGCAGGCTCCAACGGCGTCCGCCGGGTGGCTCAGGCGGCCTTCCGCTACGGACGGCCCGTCTGGCTCATCGCCATCGCCGGCCACATGATCCGTTGGCCGGGCCCCGCCCGACAGGTACCTGCGCGGTCCGGAAGCCGCGGCGGAGCGGCTCGCTGGGCGACCGTTCCCTGCCCCGGGCAGCGGGCGCGCCGCTGCCGCCCATGGTTCCGGGGTGGCCGATTGGGACGGACGGCCGTGTTGAGAAATGGGAGGGGCAGGCGCAGAAGAGGAGGGGCATCAGGATGCGGATATTGTTCCTGGACATTGACACCCTGCGGGCAGATCACCTCAGATGCTACGGCTATCATCGCAACACCTCTCCGACTATAGACTCCATCGCGGCCGAGGGCGTGCGGTTCGAGAACTACTATTGCAGCGACGCGCCGTGCCTGCCTTCCCGCGCGGCGCTGATGACCGGCAGGTTCGGCATCCATACCGGCGTCGTAGGCCACGGCGACACTGCCGCCGACATGCGGATACAGGGCAGGGGTCGCGGCTTCCGCGACCGCCTGGCAGTCGAGAGCCTGCCGGCCGTGCTGAAGTCAGCCGGGTTCAGGACCGTCACCATAAGCCCCTTCGCCGAACGCCATTCGGCCTGGTGGTTCTATGCCGGGTTCAGGGAGGCGCACGACACCGGCAGGCACGGGATGGAGTCGGCAGAGGAGATCACGCCGGCCGTGATCGAGTGGCTCGAATCGAACGCCCGCAGGGATAACTGGTTCCTGCACGTCAACTACTGGGATCCACATACTCCATACCGGGCGCTGGCCGATTTTGGCAATCCGTTCGAAAACGATCCGCTTCCGGCCTGGCTGACCGGGGACGTACTGCAGAAGCACTTGCAGGCGGTAGGGCCCCACACCGCCAGAGAGATAAATATGTACGACAACGCCGAGAATCCCAGGTATCCGAGGCATCCCGGCGAGATACTCGACATGCGCGGGCTGAGGCGGATGATTGACGGCTACGATTGCGGCATAAGGTACGTTGACGGCCACGTCCGCATGATCCTGGACGTTCTGGAGAAGGCTGGCGTCATGCACGACACGGCGATCATAGTGTCAAGTGACCACGGCGAGAACCAGGGAGAGCTGGCCATATACGGCGAACATGCCACCGCGGATCATCCTACCTGCCGCATCCCGATGATAATCCGCTGGCCGGGCGCGCGCCGCGGCCACGTGGACAGGGGACTGCATTACAACCTCGACCTGCTCCCGACCCTGGCCGGAATATTAGGTAAGAAACCCTCCCTCAGATGGGATGGGAGGAGTTTCGCGCCAGCTCTGTTTGAGGGAAGGGATTGCGGTCGCGAATACCTGGTGCTGAGTCAGTGTGCGCACGTCTGCCAGCGGTCGGTCAGATTCGGCAGGTGGCTCTACATGCGGACCTACCACGACGGGTTCCACCTGTTCCCGAAGGAGATGTTGTTCGACCTCGAGGCCGATCCGCATGAAGAGAAGGACCTCGCGGTGGAGAGGCCCGATCTGTGCCGCGAGGCCGTGTACCGCCTGGCCGAATGGCACGACCGGGCGATGGCCGCCGCCGGATGGGAGCCCGACCCGATGTGGACGGTACTGAAGGAGGGTGGCCCGTACCACGCCCGCGGTCACCTGAGAGCCTACTGCGAAAGGTTGGCAGCGACAGGGCGGGGATGGGCTGTGGAGGAGCTCAAGCGGCGCCATCCGGACGAATTCCAGTAAGCGGCCACGGCGGCGGGCGGAGGCCAACCGCGACGGGAGTGGCGTCCCCGCCGGGAGCGCCGGTATTCCTGCCGGCATCGGCCCGTCTCTGCCGCGCGTAAAAGATTACGGAATGCCTTGAACCAGTTCGGCAAAGTCACAACCATCTTCTACTGAACGTAGTTGCGAACTTTACTGTGTAAGAACCTGCCCCCTTACGCCCAATCTGACACGCCGGTCGGCTCGTAACTGACACTTCTACAATACGTTGCGACTTTCTAAACCGGTTCAAGGCATCAGATCCCGCCATTACCTGCCATGTTCAAAGGGCGCGGATCGGATATACGCCTCGGGCGCGCCCACTCGCGGGCAGCCCCAAGGTGACGGCACACAATCCAGCGCTTTTACCGTGGCGGCGCGCCCACTTGGGGGCGCCCCAAGGCTCTGCACTCACAACCATGCGCCCGGATGCTTGCCTCCGGAGGGTGTATCCTCAAGTCGCCGGCCATTTTTGACGATGAATTCTTAGAGGGACCGTCCGGCCCGGCGCTCAACGCGCTTCCTCTGCGTAGAAGGCGGGCAGGATCATGCGGACAGGATCGTTCAGGAGACGGCGGGAAAATGGATAAGCCGCAGGACAGAAGCGGATCCGGAGCAGGAATAAGCCCTGTTCAGATACAAAGGTTTCTCGAATACCAGCGCTACGAGCGGGGGGCATCCGAACATACGCTGCGGGCTTACGGCAAGGACCTCGACGACTTCATCGGTTTCCTGGCCCGGACTGGACGTCTGGGAGGATTCCCATCCTGCGTAGACCGTCTGACGCTCCGCCACTACATAGGCGACATGTCCTCGCGCGGCCTGTCGAACCGCAGCGCGGCCAGGCGCATAAGCTGTCTGAGGAGCTTCTTCCGTTTCCTGAGGATGCGCAACGAGACAGGCGAGAACCCGGCCGACATGATCCGGACGCCGAAGTTTTCGAGATCGCTCCCGGATGTGCTCGATGAGAAGCAGTCCGGGGCCCTTGTCGAGGCACCTGAGGGCGACAGCTTCGCGGCCGTCAGGGACCGCGCTATTCTGGAGCTGCTCTACGGAGCGGGGCTGCGCGTAGGCGAACTGACGGGTCTGAACGGTCAGGACGTGGACCTGAGGATCGGCGTCCTGCGCGTGCGCGGCAAGGGCAAGAAGGAACGGCTCGTCCCGATCGCCGGGGAGGCGATGGCCGCCCTGAAGAGATACATGGATGCCAGGGCGGGGCGGCCTGTGCCGGCGGACGGCGCGGTCTTCCTGAACCGCCTCGGAACAAGGCTGGACCAGCGCAGCATCCGGCGGATAGTGCGCAAATATGCCGGAAAGTCGGGTCTGAACGTGCGCGTCACACCCCATACTCTGCGGCATTCCTGCGCCACGCATCTGCTCAACCGCGGGGCCGACCTCAGGTCGCTCCAGGAGCTGCTGGGCCACTCGAGCCTGAGCACCACGCAGATATACACCCACCTGACGATGGCCGCATTGCGCGCCATATACGATAAATCTCACCCGAGAGCCTGATGAGTACCCGGGTAATTGTCTGCCGCATCCCAGTATCGGGATACAGCGGAATGGGGCGCATTAGTTCGTGTTGCGCTGTGGTAGCCCCGTTTCGCGCTCGCCACCGATGACAGCCGCTGCCCGAGAACGGTAAACAGTTGCGCGCCCGGATGTCTCCGCCGGCCGGGGCCGCGCAGCATACGGTTCCTCCGACAAAATCCTGCCAAGTGCTCAGATGAGCGACGGGCCGGCGGCCGGGCCGGCAGATGCCGCGTCAGAGCTTATCCAAAAACCTCCGGCCGGATCCGGTGCTCCGATGCGGAAGCCTTCGCCGTCGCAGGATCTTCTGGGTAGATCCCAACTGTCTGCCGCATTCAGGTGGCGGCTGCTATTCGCAGCGGTTCGCCCGAACGGGACAACAATGGCGGCACTACAAATGGGTCCGCTTTGCCCGCCGCGCCCCAACATATGGACACGGCAAACAATTACTGAGACCGCGGCTCAGCGTGCTGGACGGCATCCTGTGCGCGGGGCCAGGTATTCAGGTGAGCCGGGCGTTGGAGGGCAGAAGATGCGGTACGCGGACGGATACTACGCCGGCAGCGCACAGGAGGCCGTTACGCGCACGAGTACAATGCCGCGGCCTCAGGTTCGACCCCGACGGCATCAGCTGCGGCCGCGCGACCAGCTGCGCTTCCCGCTTCGATCCTGGCGATGATTTCACGCGCCGCCGCGGCCACCCCGCCACAGTCAGCGAATCGCCACGACATATCGCGGGAAATGCATCGCATGGCGAAGTCGGCCACAAGGTCCGGCGTCGCCGGCGCTGCCGCACGCAGGTCCCGCGGCTCCTCGTATATCTGTCTGGCCGCGTAGCCGTCGTCCGCCTCGCCGAACGGGAGAACGCCGGATATAAGCTCGTAGAGCGTAACCCCGAGCGAGTAAACGTCCGAGGCCGGGGCCGGAGGTTCGCCAACGAGGAGTTCCGGAGCAACAAAACCAGGTGTCCCCACGATTGCTTTCGGTCTGTCTGATTCCCCCGCCCGGATGTCGCCGCGGAGGTCCACCGCCAGGCCGAGGTCTGCCACTTTTACCGTTCCGTCTGAAACCCTTACCAGCAGATTCTCCGGCTTGATATCGCGGTGCACGATCCCGCGCGCGTGGGCGGCTGCCAGCCCCTCCGCCGCATCGCAAACCATCTTAATGGCTTTGAGGGCCGGGATAGGGTGGCCCTTCCCGCGGATGAACCTGTGCAGCATATCGAAGGCAGTACAGCCTTCCACATACTCCATTACCATATAATAAATGTTCGAGTTGAAATTCACATGTTCCCTGTTTATATCAAGCACGCGGACGAGGTTGGGATGCTCCAGCTCGGCCATCAGCCTCGCCTCACGGAGGAATTCACGAACCTCTTCTATTCCGTGCTTTTTGAGTATCTTGACTGCCACTGGAATGTTCAGGCGCATGTGGTGCCCGAGATATACCGAGCACATCCCGCCTTCCCCGAGTTTCTTCCGCAGCAGCACGCACCCGATAAGCAGCCGCGTCCTCCGCCGGCCGATGTTCATCGGGTAGAAGATCGGATCGGCGTGAATCTTTTCGTCAACCGCCATCACATGTGCGCCGCTCACGGTCCCCTCCTTTTCCCCCGCCCGTGTCTCCGTCCGCGTCTTATTTTCATGTACCGGTCTGCACCAGATCCTGCCGGATCGTCACTCCCGTTCATCCGCGCCGGATGGAGGAGGGGGGCCCGGAAGCGGCAATCTGCTCGACCCAGGACGCACCTCGCCTGCCGCCAGCCCATCCCGCGGTAACCTTAAACCGCGAATTTCCCCTCCCCCCCGGCAAAAGACGAAACCCCGAACTGTCCGGCCTGTGCTGTTCCCCTGCGGATACGAAGCAAAGGGCTTGCCAGTAACGATGCCACCTCCTGAACAGGGATCGCGGGTGCCGTATCCCCATGGCGCATAAGGCCGTTCTGAATTTTCACGGCACTGACCAGACC
>JAOACM010000274.1 GCA_026417845.1 Planctomycetota bacterium
ATCTAAGAGAGCCTATCCGAAAACTCCCGTGGCGCCCAAGGCTTCCGCAGCGGGCCGCCAGATCCGGCCGGAGGTTTTGGGCAGGTTTTAAGCAGGTGCATTGCACTGGTTTGATTAAGTCGCAACATGTTATTCCGAATACAGTTGCGATCTATGCTGCGAGGAGAAACAGATTGTCCCGACTCTATCCCGATGCTCTGGCAAACTGCAACTGCCGGTTGTATAAAGACGTTACGCCTCTCTCTAAGCCAGTACAAGAGATATTGCGTAATAGAAGCCTTTTACGATGTCTCCGGGCGGGGGGGGAGAGATTTGCGCGGGCGGCGATAGGACGTACCCCAGCTCTTCAGAGGGAATCCGCTCCCGCGGATTGTGTTTTGCGCGATTTTTACCCAAGCGGCTTTCAGGAAAGGCTGGCGGAAGCCTGCGCGTACCCTTCCGCGCCCCATTTTTTCTGTCCCCTCTGACAGCCATCCCTGCGGAGCAACAGCGCAATCGGCTCCCCAAAATAGAGCCATCCACGCTTGCCAACCTCAAGTTATAAGTCAGGCTTGGCGATTCGGGCGATGCAGCGGGGCTCTGAATTTTGGAAAAGCGGTATTCGAAATACCGTATGCCCTTCACTAATATCGGGGGCATGTTATGAGCGGCGCTTGTGAGAACATACACGGTTTCCTTGCCGCTTACGCGGCGGGAGACGTCAGCGAGGCCGAGGCTGAGGCCGTCCGGCTGCACTTGAGCGTTTGTCCGGTCGCCCGCGAGGAGCTTCGCGAGATCCGCGATGTGCTGGGCATGCTGCCGCCCGCGCCCGGGATGTCGGAAGGGGCGCTGGCGCGGTTGCGGGAGGCTGTCCGTGCGGCGACGGCTCCAGAGGCGACCGAATCGGATCGGGTATGGCTGAAAGTCTGCGGCGCGGAGGTGTCCTGGGAATCTCTGGAGAAGTTACGGCGCGGAGTCCGCGCGGCCGTTCCGGCATCCGGGGCGCGGGCCGGAGCTTCCGCCGGCGCCTCCGTTTCGCGGCGCGTCGCCACTCCGAACGTATACATGTCTGACGTCGGGAGAGGCATCGCAGGCGGTCGGGTGAGGGTTCTGCTGGCGGCGTCGGCCGCCGCGGTGGCGATCGCCGCTGGAGCATGGTACGCGGTTTTCAGCGGCGGAGGGACCAGCGGGAGACGCGAAGCGGCGCCTTCAAAGGAGATAGCGAAGGGCGGGGAAACGACCATCGTGCCTGGTGGCGGCGATTCCGGCGTATCGCGTCGGGACAACTCCGGAGATGGCGCGCCGGATCGCGGAAAGGATAGCGGGAATCGCGGGAAGGACAGCGGGAAAGGATCGGCGGAAGAGACCGGCGAGGCGCGGGCGCCCGGAGGGGGCGGGGCGGCTGGTGTCCCGGAGGCCGGAGGCGCATCCGGCACGCGGGACGGGACGGCCGGCGCATCCGTCCGGGGAGGCGCCGAGGGAGGGGAAGCCGGCGCCGGAGAAGCCGGGGGGCTGGCGCTGGGGCGGGCGGCGGACGATGGGACTTTGCGGGAGACCGGCGGAGGAAAGGCGAAACCCGGCGCTGAAGGGCGGCTGGAAGACGACGGCAGGAAGACGCGGGATGCGGCGCCATCGCGCGGCGTCGAACCGATACCCGCTCCGCGCGGCGGGCCGGCAATCGTTGTGGACAGACCAGGAGCCTCCCCGCGCGCTACGGAGGCGGCGACTCCGCCCGCCGACGGGAAGGATTTTGTGCCGTCGGAAACGCCTGCCGAGACTGGGGAAGCCGCGCTGCTCGTCGGGTCGGTTGTCGGCAGGATGTCCGTTTTCGCCGAAGGAGCCTGGCGCGACCTGGAGACCGGCGAAAAGATCCCGCCCGCATCCAGAATCGCGACGGGGGATGGGTGCCGCGGCGCAGTGGCGGTCGCCGGACGCGGCATACTCTACCTGAATCAGGGAACGCGCCTTTCGCTCTCGGCAGGAGGAGGAAAGCTTACGGTCTTGATCGAAGAGGGACACCTCGCCTACGCCCCGGCCGGCAAGTCGCCTCCCCTCCCGATGGCGATCCTGTCGGCGGCGGGCCGGGTCGAGATGGCGCAGGGGGAGATCGAAGCCGCGGTCCTGGCACCGGGCGACCGCCTCCGCGTCGTATTGATCAAGGGGACAGCCACGATTTCCGGGAAATTCAAGCCCGTCGCCATTTCCGGCGGCGAGATGGCGATGGCAAGGGCCGGCGAGATGCCGGAGGTCCAGAAGGCGCCGGATGTCGCAATGCAGCGTACGTGGCGGGCGGACATCCGGGTGCCGGCTCAATATCTCTCTAAGGACCTGACATCCCCGGGCGGAAAGAGCGGCCGGAAGGAGGAAAGTTCCGGCGGCGGCCGCGAAGGGAAATCCGCTCCGGCCACAGGCAAGGTTCCGGCGACGCGCAAAATCGTGCCGGCCCCCGGCGACTCGAAGAAGTAGCCCCCTCCCGGGAAACCGATATCGCGTTCCATCCCGAACACAAACCGCTCCCCGGAAAAAAGCTCAAGGGGGCGCCCTTTTCTGCCGATCTCTTGAAAGTGGCGCGCGGGGCGAAGGGAGGGGATCGGCATGAACCGCAGATTCGATCCTGAGCTTGCGCTGAGAGAAGCCGAGGGGATGGTGAAGGCCCTTGTCAGCCGCCTCTGCATGCCCGCGCGGGTCCTGGATCCGGATCGCCGCGTTCTTTTCGAAAATCGCCCATGGCTTGCGGTAAAAGCCGCTCCGGGATGCGCCGGCGCCTGTGCGCACGGCGATGTGGCGCCTCCGGGGCGCGGTTGTCCGTACTGCGAGATCGAAAGGCATATGCGGGCTGGAGTCGCGAAGGAGTTGAGAACGAGACTGGCGGGGCTGGATTGCCGGCTGGGGTTCGAGCCGGTCCCCGGCGAAGACGGGACGGTGGCCGGAGTGGAGGCGATGTTCCTTCCCTGGACGGGCTGACGTGATAACCGAACTGCGGGAAAACCTGCCTTGGCCCGCCGCCTTCCGCCGCAACAGGAACGCCTGGGCCGCATCAGGCATGCTCATCGCCGCCGGGATCGCAGGCTACGCCGCCGTCTGGACTCTCGCCGCTCCGCGTCCCGCTTTCCGCAACCTCGCCCCTTCCGGAACGGCGGCCGCGCCGGAAGCGCGCCCGGCCTCCGGACTTACGTCTGTTCCAGCGGCCGCGGCCGCCGGCTTTGAGTCGTGGATCGTATCGGTAGATCCCCCCGGTGAGGATTTCTCCGGAACGTACTATCGCGACGACCTGCTGTTTGTCCCCCCCCGCACCGTCTTCAGGGCGTCGGCCGTGCCGGTCGGATCCGGGCATCTGAAGCCGCCGGCGGAATGGTTCGAGGCTGGGGGACGCTGGCGGGAAGGAGGCATACCGGGCGAAAGCGCATTCGAGAGCCCGCCAAAAGCCGGCCTGTACGCCCTGGCGGGCGGCCCGCCGGACAATGGCGGGGCGCCTCCGTCGCTCCGCGTCTTCGTAATGATCGAGGCGGACTTTTCCGGAGGGCCCAAAGGTGGCGCGAAGGCTTCGGTGGCGGGGATCGCGCTCGGCGTCTACCCGAACGCCGCGGCATCCGGCATCGCCAAGGTGCGGGACAATCCGCGCCTCTACAGGCCGCCGCGTTTCTTCGCCTTCATAAACCCAGCGAACGAAAACGTTCCGATGCTGGCCCCCGCGCGGGACGGATCCCCGTCGCCGCTCTCGTTCGGCCAGGCCGTAGGCTTCATCGAGCGCTACGAGGGAGGGAAGAAGATACACACGACCGAGCGGCACATAAACCTGTTCCCTCCTTCCAGACCGCTGTACCTGAAGCTTGCCAGGCTCGGGGAAGCGCTCGCCCGCCAAGGGGTCCGCTTCCGCGCCTGGGCGGTGAATTCCGGATTCCGGAGCCCGGTCTACAACGCCTCCATAGGCGGCGCCGCCTTCAGCAGGCACTGCTACGGCGATGCCGCCGACATCATGATAGACGAGGACGGCGACCGCAGGATGGACGACCTCAACGGCGACGGCATCGTGGACAGAAACGACGCTCTGATAATCGCCGAGACGTGCAGGCGGCTGGAACTGGACGGCGCCGTGAAGCCCGGCGGCATAGGGCTGTACGAGTGCGGCGGCGATCAGTCCGTGGGCGCGTTCGTCCACGTTGACGCCAGAGGCATCCCGGCGCGCTGGGGATATGTGCCCGGGGGCAGGCGCAGGGTGTTCTTCCGCTGGTGGCCGAAATCGGACCCGGGCGATGTGGATGAGTTTGAGTGACATCCCTCCGCGTACCCGGCAGCCGGATTGCGCGACCCGCCCGCAGGTGTAACCTTGAAATTTCCGGGCAGATAGTTACTTGAGTTTGGCAACTTTTCCCCTGAGGCGAGCCTGCGAAGGGAATCGCTTGCCGCCATATAACCTCTTGTCAAAACATCGGTTGCGCTCTTTTTCAAAAACTTTCCCGGAGAATGGCCAAGACGGGGGCGAAGGTGCGCCACGCTCATATAACCCCTTATCCGCCAAAGGATCGCATAAATAGAGCTGCCCAAGACTTGGCAAAATCGAGAAAGCAAGAAGGAATAACGCGCTGGAGCGCGGAAAGCGGCACGGGGAGCAGAGACCCGGGTTTCCCCCGCTTCAAGCGCCCCCACGACCCGCGCCGCGCGTCTTTCCGTACCCACCCGGGGCAAAGTTGAAGGCGTTCCCTCCGAAACCGTATCCGACCGGCCAGTCATCGGTACTGCCGCGCCAAGAGGCAACTCAAGCCCCCGGCTGCGATGCGAACCTGCCTCCGGCACAGGAACGTCGCGGTTTCGAACAAAGCCGGCCGTGGTGGCGGGAAATACCTGCCGCCAGCGCGCGCCGTTTGATAATGAGCCGGTTGCACGGTTGGTTCGCAGGGGCGGTTGTCAGAGAGGGGGCGGCGGGCAGTCGCGGGGAGGGTGCGCATCAGTCCGGCTCCGGCTCTCTCTGTAAGATGCCTTGGGTAAAAATCGCGGGGAACGCAGATCCAGTCCTGTGCGTTCTCTCTGTGCGGCTGGGGTAACGCATCCCTGCCGTGATCGGAACCCTCTTCGCGATAACGTACCACGCAACCGCCTTTTTGATAATAAAATAATCTTGACTTTCAATTTAAGTAATAATATTATTGCAGAAGTCGGCGGCCGGCATCACGAGCGGAGGCCGGTCCGGCCCGGGGGGGCGCTCCGATGAAGAAGGACAGCGCGACGATATTTGACGATCTGGCGAGGGCATATCCGGCGCTCACCGCGCCGCAGAAGCGGGTGGCGGACTATCTTCTGAGACACCCGGAGAAGGTGCGGAACGCGCCGATAAAGGCCCTGTGCCGCGCTACGGGCGTCAGCGAGCCGGTGGTCTTCGCCGTCTGCCGCGCGGCTGGGAGGCGCGGATATCGGGAGCTGAAGCTGGACCTGGCCGAGGGGGCGGCGGTTCTGAAGGCTCGGCGCGTGTCGAAGGGAGCGGCCGGGGATGCGTGCGGCCCGGACGTGGAGATAGAGGGCGGCGAGACGCCGGTCGAGCTGGCGCGGAAGATCGGTGCCGCGTACGTCGAGTCCGTGGAGGACGCGATCAGGATGCTGGATGGCCGGGCCTTCGAGGCAGCCGTCGGCATCCTGCTGGCGGCGCGGCGTGTTGCCGTCTTCGGGATGGGCGTCAGCGGGCACGTGGCGGCGATGGCGCAGTATGCCTTCCTGCGCGCAGGACTTGCCGCGACCTTCTCCAGCGACCCCTATGTTCAGCTGGTGCACCTGGCGGCGCTCGGCCGGGGCGACGCGGCCGTCGCCATAAGTTACATCGGAGAGCAGCCGGAAACGGCAGAGGGTCTGGCGCTGGCGCGGCGACGCGACGCCCGCCCGGTACTGATCACGGGCAACCGCGCGTCGCCCGCGGCGGCGTACGCGGACGCGGTTCTGGAGCTCCCGCCGAGGCGGCCGCTGTCGAGCTACGTGTCGCTCGGCGCGCGGATAGCCGCGGCCGAGCTTTACGTCGTGGATGCCCTGGCCGCCGCCGTGGCCTTGGCGCGCCGGGCCGAGTTCGACGAGCGGGCGGCGGCGGTGCGCGAGGTGACCGAGGCGCGGAAGGGGCGGGGCTTTACGGAGGGGCGGAGATGAGCGCGGGACATGCGCAGGCCGTTCTGAGCGACGCCGAGCTTCTGCGGCTTTCCCGCTGGAACACGCCGACGATCTGCAACGGATGGGAGCAGATCACCAGGCGCAACCCGGCGAAGGAGCGTTTTAATCTGGAGGAGACACGCG
>JAOACM010000026.1 GCA_026417845.1 Planctomycetota bacterium
GTCTCCCCCCGACGGACAAAGATATTCCAGAACTCCCCGTCGTCCCCCGATGCGAGTTTCAGCGCCACGAGCCGCAGGTCTCCGCGATCGGGGAGTCCCAAGGTCCGCAGGCGGGCCAGCCAGGCTGCGCGGCTGCCCGCGAAATCGCCGCGGGCTTCAAGGACGTTGCTGACACGCTCCTGCGCCGCCGCCAGCGGACGGGGGGCCCCGAGGGCGGCCATCAGCGACCCGGCCTCGCGAAATGCCGCCGCAGCCCCGGCGATATCGCCGCTCTCGAATTTCCCGATCCCCTCCCTGACCGTCCCCTCGTACCGGAACCACCGGATCGCTACGATCGGCACAGGTATCAGAAAACAGGCGGCGCATCCCAGCGCCGCCGCGCGGGCCGCCCTCGCGTTCCACGCCGCGGCCACGCCTGCGCCGGGCCCTCCGGCTGCGCCTTCCGCCCCCGCCGGCCCGCCGGCATATGCCGCGCGTCCCCCGGCCGCTTCGTTTACGATTCCGGTCTCCATCCCGTCCGGAGTCCCGACCCCGGTTTCGCACTCCGCTCCTCCGGTGGCCGTCTCCGAAGCCGCCCGTTCCCTGGCGCGGCTGCGGGCTGCGTCGCGGCGCCGCGGCGACATTGTTACTCCAGTCCCGCGAATGGCCCAGAACACGACCCAGGCGACGGCCGCCGCGCCCAGCATCGAAATTGCGCCCAGAGCGGCACCGACCGTGCGGCTCTCAGGCAGGAGCATCGCGCCGTACGCGGCACCGGAAGCCCCGCCTCCGGTGAGGACCATCGGGCCCCACATTATTGCGGCGTCGCCCGCTTTCCCGGCGCGCCGCCGTTCGCGTACGTAAGCATACGCGGCGAAAACGGATGCCCATAGGCCGAAGGCTCCCAGAGTTACAGCGCGGACGACGGAAGCCGCCCCGTCGAGCCGCCCGCCTCCGCCCGCGAAACCGGGATGCGTAGCCACGCAGGCTGACGCGGCAAGGAAGGCAAGCGACGACGCCGGTCCGGTCCCGACCCACCCGGATGGCCTTCCCCCGGCCACGGCGCACAGCGCCAGGGCGAGCACCAGGAGGCAAATGCCTTTTGCCGCTCCGGCGATCGTCATCCAGAATGCCCCACAAGCGCCGGCAACCGTCACGACGATCGCAGCGCCGAACAGTATCTTCCGCGATATTCCGATGCCCGCCGTATCGTTCATAGCGAACAGGATTCTCCGACCCAGCCCCGCGTCCGACTCCTGCTCCTTCCATCTGTAGGCGCGCCACGCCCCCTCGACTGATACCGCCAGAGCCGGATCAATGAAAATCCCGCCCCGGCCGTTCGTTCCGGATCGGCGCCTGACTTGCCGGCGCGCCCCTTCTCCAAGCCCTTCCGCCCCACCCGCCGCCCGGTCTCGCCGTCCAAGACAGCGGTCGTCGGAGACGGAGATTATGCCATCCAGCGACATGAACGGAAGCTCCCTTTGAATTTTCGTCATCCGCGCCGGATCTCCGGCCCTGTTCGTCCGACGCTGTGCCCGTTTTTCCGGAGAGATTCGACCGCGCAATACTGCGCCGCACTCCCGCGCGCGGCGTTGCTTTTGACAGCATCCGCCCGGATCGTTAGCATCAGTTCCGTCCGGCCGTCAGATCTGGACCTGTTCCGGCGGTTTCCTTGCGATCGGGAAAGGTGCGCCCGAATAAGGCGAACCTGCGCTGGAGGCGGATGCAGGTTCCTTACGCTCGGGAGATGGCGCGGGATGCCCCCGTTGCTTCCCCACTCAGCGGGCTCCGTACACGCCGGGGCCAGAGGGGGGCGCGCGAACGCGCCGCCCGTGACGGCTTGAGATCGCGGAGGTGTCGCGGCGGAAGATGAAAAAGATGCATCTTTTCAGATCAATGATCGTCCTCCTCGCCGCTTTCGCTCTGGCAGACGCCCGATGCGCGGATGAAGGGGATCGCGCTGCTGGAGGGGAGGCGACCGGGCGTAAGTCCCGGGATTCAGGCCTCGACGTCGGGGCCGCCGCGGCAAACCGGCCCGCGGCTGCGGACCGGGCCGGAGCGGGGATGCGAGGCGCGGCTGGCGAGCGGGCAGGCGGAGCGGATACGGACAGAGGAAGGGCGGCGGCTGCCGCGGACGGTCGCGATGCCGCCGAAGGAGGCGGGGGGAAAAGCGGGGCCGCGGACGGAGCGGAAGCTGGAAAAACCCGGCCGCCCGACAGGGTCGGAGCGGACGCCGGAGAGGGACAACATGCCGCCGGTGCTTCCATACCGCACGTCCATCTGGGCTGGTCGGCCCCGTTCGTCATACTGCTCCTGTCCATCGCGCTGATGCCGTTCATCAACAGGCACTGGTGGGAAAGGCACTTTCACCACGTCGCAATATTCCTGGGCGCGGTGGCGTTTGCGGCCTATCTGATCTTTTACGGAGAACCCGCCACAATAGACGGTCACGCGGTATCGAACTACGGACTCCACCGCATGCTCGAGGCGATCAGGGAATATTTCGGCTTCATAGTGCTCATCGGCTCGCTCTTCGTCGTATCCGGGGGAATACTGATAGACGTGGAGGCGTCCGGTACCCCCGTCGTCAACACCTTCATGCTGATGTTCGGTGCGGTACTTTCAAACTTTTTCGGGACAACGGGCGCTTCGATGTTGCTGATCCGGCCCTACCTTCGCATAAACAGAGGCAACATCAGGCCCTACCACGTGGTCTTCTTCATCTTCGTGGTCTCCAACGTCGGTGGAGCGCTGACGCCCATCGGAGATCCTCCGCTCTTTCTCGGGTACATGAAGGGCGTCCCTTTTATGTGGACGCTGGAACGGGCATGGCCGATGTGGGGGCTGGCGCTGGCCGTCATCCTGTCGGTCTTCTTCCTGCTCGAAACGCGGCGGGCCAGGGCCGGCGGCGGGAACATGATGCTGGGGGCGGAGGCGGAGGAAGGCATACGCTTCCGGCTGCTCGGGATCCGGAATTTCTTCTTCCTCGGCGCGATCCTGCTGGCCGTGTTCATCACGCCGGAGAGCATGGCCGCGCTCGGACTCCCGCACGTGCCGTTCCTGCGCGAAGCGACGATGCTGCTGGCGGCCTTTCTGTCCTACAGGTATTCCCCCCGGCGGGCGCTGCAGGCCAACGAATTCACGTTCGCACCGATCCGCGAGGTGGCGTGGCTCTTCGCCGGGATATTCCTCGCCATGGTCCCGGCGCTCGACTACCTCCAGGTCAATGCCGCGAGGATGGGCGTCCAGACGCCGGGCCAGTTCTTCTGGTGGGTAGGGGTGCTGTCGAGTTTCCTGGATAACGCGCCTACGTATCTCAGTTACCTCACTACCGCCTTCGGCCTCGCCGGCATACACCTCGCCCCGGCCAACATGCCCGGCTTTATCGAGAATGCCACAGTAGCGGTTCGGGATTCCTCCGGGCAGATCGTAGCGCAGATCGAGTGCTGGAAGCACCTGCTGGCGATTTCGGTGGCGTCGGTCTTCTTCGGTGCCAACACCTACATCGGAAACGGGCCGAACTTCATGGTGAAGTCCATATCCGAGGCGGCGGGGATCAGGATGCCCAGCTTTTTCGGCTACATATTCAAGTACTCGATCCCTATCCTTATCCCCACCTACTTTGTGATATGGCTGGTATTCTTCCGTTCATGAGAGGAGCGAAGGCCCGGTTGCGTAATCGGAGGGGTGAATGGCCATAGCTGCGGAGTCCGGGTGTAATGGGATCCGGATGTCCGATCCGCCTTTCATCCGTCCGGCTGGGAGGGGGCGGATCGGATATACGCCCGGGCGCATCCAGTGCACGCTGCTCCAGCGTTTTGCATTTACGGCAATTCATCCGTAATCGGAAAGTCCCGCGGACGACGGGGAGGGGGAATACGCATGGATATGCTGGAGGAGATATTTTCGGTACAGGAGGCGCTGAACGATCACACTTTCGCGAGGAACGACATCAGAGATCGCGACGGCAGGGTTCTGAAGATCGAAACCATCCGCCGCGCCGCGATGGAGGGAGACGCCAGTCCCAATGGACTGCCGAACATATGGTTGAGGAACTATCTCCGCGCGCTGCGCGAGGAAGCTGACGAGCTTGAAAAAGACCTGCTGTGGAAGTGGTGGAGCAAGGACAGGCTGGACATGCAGAACATCCGCGTCGAGATCGTGGACCTCCTGCACTTTCTGGTAAGCCTCGCCCAGTGCGCCGGACTCTCCGCCGGGGATTTCCACAGGTTGTACATGATGAAGAACGAAGTCAACAGGCGCCGGCAGGATTCGGGCTACTCGCGCGAGACCAAAGACGAATCGGATAACAGAGGGATCGTCTGATGAAGGCGGAATCCGCGCGACCGGCCGGCAGCAGGTCCTCGCCTGAGCCGCCCGGATCTGTCGGCGATCCCGGCGGCGCGCCCAGCGCCGTTCCGTCCGGCCCGCCCGCCGGCGGGTCTGGCGGAGCGCCCTGCAGCACGTTCCGGCTTGTCGCAGGGGCGCTGGCCGCAGCCGCTTTCGGTTTTGCCGTCCTGGCGCCCGCAGTTTTCGTCAAGCCCGTTACCGAAACGGCCGAGGCGCGCGTGGCGTGCGTGGCGCGCCACATGCTTCGGTCCGGAGACTGGATCGTCCCAAGGCTGGACGAGAGGCTGGAACCGCGCCTCCAGAAGCCGCCTCTGAGCTACTGGACCACGGCGGCGTGCTCGATGGCTTTTTCCGGCGGGCTGGTTTCAGAGGCGGCGGTCGCGCTGCCGTCCGCGATATCCGGCGCCCTGACCTGCGCCATCGTGTGGCTGTTCGTACGCTGCAGGGTCGGGGCGGGCGCTGCCTTCGTGGCCGCCTGTTCGCTGGGAACCTGCGAGGCGTTTTTCCTGGCTGGCCACGTCGGCACCGCCGATATGCCGATGGCCTTTTTCGCGACGGCCGCGATGCTGCTGACGGCGCGGCGCGCGGTTTTCGGCGAGGGCCGTGTGTCGGCGGCGCTGCTGGCCGGCGCGTGCACAGGACTCGGCTGGCTGGCCAAGGGGCCGAACGTCCTGCCGCCGGTCCTGATCCCGTGGATCGCCTCCGCGGTAGCGGATGTCGTCAGGCGGCGCCGCTTCGATACCGGTACGGCCCTGTGGGTTTCGGGATCGCTGGCCGTAGCGATGATCATCGCTGCTCCGTGGCACCTGGCCGTCGCTGCGAGAGTGCCGGGGGCCCTGTCGGCAGGCGTGCTCGAACTGGGAATACACCTGGAAGGTTCCGGCCACGCCAAACCATTCTACTTTTACATCCTCTACATCCCGTATCGCTTCCTCCCGTGGACGCCGGCGCTTCTGATCTGGGGGCTGGCCGCTCTGTCGCGGCGGCGTGGTGTCGCAGGTGCTCCGGCTGGAGGGGGATCCGGCAACGGATCTGGCGGCAACGCACGCGTCGGAGCCGGCCATTCCGCTGCCGGAGTCCGGGCGGTGTCGGAGGCTGGCGGCGGCCCGGCGGCGGAGTCTTCCGCCTCACCCGATGGGGGCGCTGCCGCGCCCACCCACGGCGGTTCTTCAAAGCAGGGAGTGCCCCCGTCCTGTGAGCGACCGGGAATCTGCCCCCGCGATCCCTCCGGCGCCGGTGCGTGGCGCAATAGCCTCCCGCCGGGAGGCGTCGTGTCCGGGAATGCCGCCTCAGCATCTTCCGGTGCGCTCACTGCCTTTTTCGGGACGGTAGCGATCGGGACCGCCCTCGTCTATTCCCTGGTGACCGACAAGCGCGACTACTACGTGCTCCATGTATTCCCGGCACTGGCGATCCTGACGGGCATATGGTCGGAATCGGTCGCCGGGCGTCGCGGGGTGTTCGGGAAGGCATCCGGGTTTTGCGTCGCGATCCTCGGTGCAGCCTTTGGCGCCTTCGTCGCGATCGCCCCCTTTGTCTTCACCTCCGCCGGCCTCTGGCCTACCAGCGCCGGGATACCTCTCGGTCTCGCTCTGGCCGCAGCTGCCTTGGCCGCGGCCGTGGCATTCCGCGCAGGAAGGCTGGCTGCCGGCGCGATATACGTCGCCCTGGCGGCAACCTTCTGCTGCTGGGCTTACTCCGGCTGGTACTACGCCATGTACAGGCGGGAAAATCCCGTGCAGCTCCTAGCCTCCACAGCCGAAACTCTCGTGCCCTCCGGCGCGCCGATCTACACCAGCGGGGAGCCGTTCCCCATAATGCTGTATTATTTCGATCGTCCCGTCACAGGTTTGAGCCGCATAGCCGAGGCATGGCCCGGCCATGCCGGACGGGGAGCCTTTTTCGCAGGTACCATGGAGGCCGCGCAGGAAAGGCTGGGGCTGTCGCGAAAAGACGTGCTGGCGGTAGTCTCGAGGGAAAACGTGCCGGCGGGCAGGGAATACGTAATAGCCCGTCTCGCGCCCGGGACGGACTGGCCGGAGAGATACCGCAGGGCGGTCCAGGCTTCCGGTAAGAGCAAGCGTTCGCCCGGTCCTCCCCGGACCGGGGGCGATCCCGGGGACGGATAGCGATGGCCGTTTTGCCGCGTCGGCGCGCTGGCAGCATGTAAGCGGTCCGCGGAAGCCGCACAGGTTGCGTCGCAGGAACGTACTGCCCCGGTGACTGCCCGCTTCAGCTCACGGTCCTATCACGGCGTCTGGGACGCCTCAGGAAACGTCATCCTGATAGCAGGTGGGGGGAGAAGGCATAACAAAGTGCTGAGGTCTCTCCCTTCATCCGGCCGGCTATCCAGAAACTTCCTGCCGGGCAGCGGGATTCGCTGAGCGTATAAGCTGCGTGCCGGAGGTTTTCGGGCAGGCGCTAAGAATTCCGGTCGCGCGCAAGGCCCCCGGCTCCGGCGCCCGGCATATCAGAGCGGCAGAAGACCGCGGGACCCGATGAGCTTCTCAAACTCCGAAAAACCTCCTGTGGAGCGACTTGACTGTGGCAGGTATGTCCTTGTTGTCCACGAGGAACGCGATGTTTATCTCGCTGGCCCCCTGGCTGATCATCCTTATGTTGACCCCCGCCTCGGCCACCGCGGCAAACGTCCTGGCCGCCATTCCGATGGTATTGCGCATGCCCTCGCCCACGACCGCGAAAATCGCCTTGCCCCTTTCAACATCCACCGTGGCGAATTCGCGCAACTCCTCGCAGGCCGCATCCAGCCCCTCGTCGCTGTCGGTCGTCAGCGATACCGAGACCTCTGAGGTGGATATCATGTCTATCACTATGTGATGGCGCTCGAAGACATTAAATATCTTCGCCATGAAGCCTTCGGCCATGAGCATCCTGGTCGAGGTGATATTGACCAGTATCTGATCCTCCTTGTAGACGATGGATTTCACGGGATGCGCGCCGTTCGGCTCGCATCTGTCGCATATCACCGTTCCGGGCGCGTCCGGGTCGAAGGTATGGAGCACGCGGATCGGTATCCCGGCCTTGACCGCCGGGATTATCGTGCTCGGATGCAGGACCTCCGCTCCATAATACGCCAGCTCCGACGCCTCGGCGAACGACATCCTTTCTATCGGCCTGGCCTCTGGAACTATCGTGGGGTCGGCGGTCAGTATCCCGAGGACATCCTTCCAGACCTGTATTTCCTCGGCGCCGAGCGCTGCGCCGAAGATCGCGGCCGTGTAATCGCTCCCGGATCTTCCTATCGTGGTGATATCGCCGTTCTTATCCTTGGCGATGAAGCCGGTCAGTATCACAAGCTTCTCGCGGTGAGGCTCAAAGGCCCTGGGAATCCTATCGTACGATTCCGGCAGCGGCCGGGCGTTGGTGAAGCGCGAGTCCGTAACAAGTCCCAAGTCGTAGGCGTTGATCGCCTCCGCGGTCGCGTGGCCCCGCTTCCTCATGTATGCCGCGAATGCCTTGCTCGACATCCGCTCCCCGAAGCTTGCCGCATAATCGAGCGTCCTCGGCGTCACCTCCTTCACCATGGATATGCCGCGGAGGAGATCGCCGAGCTCCTTCATGTTTTTCTCGATAGTCTCGTGAGGCAGACCGAGGCCGTCGAGGATATCATAATGGCGCTTGCGGATCCGCTCGAACGGTCCCTCTACGTCGCCTTTCACGGCAGCCCTGGCCGCGTTGAGGAGCATGTCGGTCACTTTGGAGTGAGCCGACACCACAACGAGCGGTTTCCTGGCAAGATGCCTCTCGACTATCTCCGCGCATTTTCTGATGGCGGACGGGTCACCCAGCGACGTGCCGCCGAACTTCATGACGATCATGGTTTCAGATGCTCCGCTGCAAAGATCCCCGCATCCGGCATCCTGGGGAAGAAACGGAAGCGGGAATTATATGGGGATGCCGGCTGGCGTCAAGGAATGGGCGCCTCTCCCGACGCCTGCGCGCCGGCGTCCGCGCCCCTGCCGGCCCGGGCAGGCGGTCAGACCGGGAGAGCGAAGGTGGCCAGTAAAGAGAGCGCAGCCGCGCCGTAATACGTGTATTCGACGTCGGCCCCGTCGTCTCCCGGCCAGCCGCGGAACCCGCCGCCGGTTGCCTCCAATCCTGCGACGAACCTGGCCATCGCGCCCGGACGCAATCCTCCCTGTCCGCCAGCCATCCACGCGGCCGTCATCCCCGTAAAGGTGGAAAGCATATCCGATCCGGCAGCGCCAGCGAACGCCGGCAGGCCGCCATCCTGCATTTGCAACGAGGCAAGAAAGCCGCACGCCGCCGACGCAATGGAATCGTCCAGCCTGCCGGCGTCAGCCAGTATCGCGATGGCCGCCGCAGTAGCACTGACCATGGACCGGCCGGCTGTACCTGCGCCGGGATCCGGGCGCGCGCCGACCGGGCCGCATGGCGACGGCGCCGCTGCGGTTGTAGCGGAGGTCAGAGCCTGTCCCAAAACTTCCCGCCGCGAGGTCGGGATCGCAGAGCCGTAAGCTTCGCAACGGCAGGTTTTCTGGCAGGCTCTCTGCAACCGCCAGTCGCGTCCGGGAGCACGCGGACTTCCGGCGCCGCGTCCCGTCGCGACTCCGGTGGGCAGATGTCCAGCCCTCTGGCCATACCCGATCGTGACGGAACCTTCCGGAGGAACGTCCGAAAATCCCCCATCCGGGCACGCGCGGCGGAGGACGAAAGCGGCCGCGGCGTCCATATCTGGCGGAACGGTTCCCAGCAGGCTAAACGCATTGATTGCAAGGAACGTATGGTAGAGAGTCGGGGGCGCCCCCGGGCTGTCGGCGAAGCCGCCTTCCGCGACGCGCAGATCCAGAAGCCGCTCGATAACTGCCTCCCTGATCTTCCCGGACGGCCCACCGATGGACTTCCTCCCCCTGCGCGCTAAACCGGGTCCAACCGTATCTTTCGCTTCGTCTCTCCCTTCAGGCCCTGAGTCCGGTACCGTCGGCAACCGGGGGTAGGGAGGATCGGACGGCCTTCCGGGAGAGCAGGACTCCAGGGTTAAGTGCCTGTCCAAAAACTTCCTGCCGGACAGAGGGGATCGCTGAGCGCCCATGCTGCGCGCCGGAGGTTTTCGGACAGGCTCTATGTGAATAGATTGGGCCGGCCCCATTGCGGACAGATTTCCGCAGGTATGCCGCAGGCTGCGCGAAGCAGGGGCGGCATCAAGCGCGGCGAGGGCAGCCAGGAAAGAATACAACTCGACTGCGCCCCACCTCTTCCATTGCGACCTCTGCCCATCGTTTATAACGGAGCGAATCCAGCCAGATGCGCGACGCCAGAAAGTTGCGTCCCGGATGTCCATGAGCCTGGCGGTCCGGAGCGCGAAGCTCGAATAGTAGAGATCAGAGGATCCTACCCTGCCCGCGAATCCTCCATCCGGCCGCATCGCCGCCTTCAGGAAGCGGACGCAACGCCGGCGGAAGGGGAGTGGCAGCAAGGCCGCGCCACGCGCTATCGCCTCCTCGAGACGCGCGATGGCGCCACCCGCCGCGGTATCCGGCGTCGTTCGCAAGTCCTTATCCGATCGTCCCATCCGATCCCGTCCGGAAGGCCCCATTTCTCAACCGCGCCCGTGCGATCCCGGAATTCGTCCCGGTACCAGAGCGTCGCCGGCGCATCTACTGCGCACCCCGGCGGCCGGAAGAGATTCAAACCCGCGCCTTCATGCCGCTCGCAAGGGCGGGTTCCAAAGCGGCTCCCTCAGGTTTTCTGCGATCTTCGCGTGACGGCGTTCCGCATGTACGTTGATAGCCAGGCGCCCAGCGCAGCGAGGACCGTTAGCCCGGAACGCTACGGCCCGGATCACAACACGGTTCTGACGATCATCAGTAGAAGCTCGCTCAGGGCCCGGTGTCCGATGCCCTCGGCCACAGCCGATGCCCTTTCGCGGCACGCTGCTACCATCCTTTCGGCCTTTTCGAAAACGCCGCGCCTTTCGTACACGGCCCTGATGGCGTCGCGCCTTTCCTCCGTAAGCGCATCGCCCGCTCCAGTTCCGGCGGACCCGGCCGCGCCGGAATCAGGAGACGCGGCTATCGCCAGCGCGCTCAGTATGGTCGGTTCGGCGCGCCGGCACACAACGGCTGCCTTCGCGGCGGCAGGGAAATCCGCCCCCTTGGCCCCGGCGCCCCGTTCTAGAAGGGCCGGCTCGATGTCGCCGCGGCCGCCGGGACCATCCCGCCCGGACGGCCGCCCCGGAGCCGCCCGCCAGTCCTCGAGATCGTTCATTATCTGATACCCGACGCCGAGGTACTTGCTGAAGGAGCGCGCCGGCTCCCGGAATTCGGAATCGTCGCCTGCCATCAGGAGGCCGATGCGCAGCGCGGCCTCGAATGCCGGGGCCGTCTTCAGGGCGTATATTTCCTGAAGCGTATCGGGGGTCCATTCGGAGGGCGGGCGCAGGCGCAGCGCCAGCTCCGCACCCTGGCCCACCGCCAGCTTGACGTGCGCCTCGGACAGCACCGCCACCATTTCCCCCATCCGCTCATCGCCGAACGATCCGCGGCTGAGTCCGATCAGACGGTAACCCAGCCCGATGAGATAATCGCCGACGTTTATCGCCCTCGGTATCCCGTAGCGCTCGTGAATCGTCCCGGCGCCGTAGCGCTCCGCGTCGCCGTCCTCAATATCGTCGTGGACCAGCGAGGCTTTATGCATCGCCTCGATGGCCACCGCCACCCGCAGATCATCCGGCCCGAAGATCGCCGACGGATCGGCGGACAGGGGTAGCATAGCCGACCCGTTTCTGACGGCGGCGCACGCCGCCAGCGTTATGAACGGCCTGAACCGTTTCCCTCCGCGCGCCAGCCAGTCTACGGCGATACGCTCGACGTCGGAAAGCACTTCCCCGCGGCCGCGACCGCCCCGGCGGACCGCTCCGCATACCATGGCCGGTTTCAGGATGCCGCGCAGACGCACCTTATCGAAAATCCCGGCGGCCATGCGCAGCAACGGGATGCATGTTCGCGCGGAAGGTGTGGCAGCACCGTTCCTTTCCGCCATCAGTTCGCGGATCAGGTCGAACTCCGCGGCCGTGTCTCTGCACCCGTCGCGAAGGAGCGGCACTGACATGTGCGGGATGCCGAGGGCTGAGATGCGGTCGAATGCCTTCTCAAGCGAATCGAGACAGGCCACACCGAGCACGGCGTCGGCGCGCCCCTCCAGTATGGCGCTCAGGACCGCTGGCGTCCCTTCCGCCACTATGACCCGGTACCCCAGCCTCTCGGCCTGATCTTTGATCTCCGCTATCGGACACTTTCCGCAACCGGCGCAGCGCAACCCTTCCGCGTCGTATCCGCCGGCGCATGTATCGCGGGCCCTCAGGCAGTGCGGCAGCAACAGAAGCCGCCTCTCGAACGGCACCGCCGCAAACCGCTCGCGCCAGAAGCCATTGTCCACCGCGACCATGGTAAATCCAAGGTACAGATCGGGAAGACCAAGCCGGCGGAGGGCGTCGCGGGCGGCGGCGTCCAGCTCGCCGCGACTGGGCGGCATTGAACGATCCATCCCGGCCGCGACCCTGATCCCTGCTTCTCGAATGACACGCCGCAGAGAAGCATCAGGCGGAACACGCTTGATATCGGTGGAGGACATGACGTCTCCTGGCCCCATACCGTCCGAACGCACTATAAACGTCGGGAGGCCCGGTTACAAGGTTAGAGCCTGTCCGAAAATCTGCCGCGACGCAGTTTACAGCTCCTGCGTTCTCGACTTCGTGGAAGGAAGTTTCTGGGTTCTCAAAGCCTGTCCGAAAGCCCCCGGCGCTCCAACTTATACGCTCAGCGCTCCACACGCCCGGCGGGAAGTTTATGGTCAGGCCCTCAGAACCCATCCGGAAACCTCCCAGGCGTTCAGGGGTTCCGGAGCGACCTGCCTGCCCGTCCCAGAGGTTTTTAGATAGGCTCTTATCACATTGCCCGTCATCCGGCGCTTGCCCGGAGTAACCTGCCGAGCGCGCCCACCGTCCAGACGATCGGGTAGGCGCGTTCCGAGTACCACAGCCTGGCGAAGTAAAGCCCTATCGGGGCTGGTCTGAGGATCGCGCCCTCGCGGACGCCCCTGGCCAGGAATCGCGCGCCAGCCAGGCATCCGCGCCGGATCGGTTCGACGCCGGCCCATGCGGACAGGGCGCTCAGCGCCAGCGCGGTCTCCTCCATCGTCGAGGGCGCCCCGCGGCTGCCGCCCCATCCTCCGTCGGGATTCTGACAGGACAGCAGATACCTTACGGCTTTCAGTGCCGCGTCCGCGCCGATCCGCCTTGTCGCTATTTCCCCAATCCAGCTGAATGCCGTCAGGACTCTGGCTGTGCCGATTACGGGATTAGACATGTCCGGCGTATGCTGATTGCCGAACCACAGAGGAATCCACGAACCGTCGGCCCGCTGGGCTGCGTGCAGATACGCGCAACCGATCGAGATCGTAGCATTAAGGAGAGAAACGTCCGCCAGCCATCCCAGTTCCGGAGCCGACATCACCAGCGCCTTCCAGGCAGCCAGCGCCCGCAGGACGTGCGCCGTAAGGTCGGGGGCGCTCCTGTCGAAAGGGAGCTTCCCCCATCCGCGGCAGAAGGTCGGCCAGCCGCCGTCGGAATTATGAAGGGCCAGGAGCCAGCGTATTCCGGAATAGGCCGCCGCCGCGATTTCCCTGCCGTGGCGATCCCGGTCCCAATTCCCTCCCTCCCGCGAATCGGATCCACCTGCAGCATCCGCCCACGCGCCCGGCCGGGTCGCCGGCGCCGGTTCGGGGGCCGCCCCGCAGGCAGAACGGGAAGCCTGGTCTCCCGCAGGCACGTTCGCGGCTGGCGTCGTGCCCGACAGCCTGCCCCGCCGCCAGGCATACCAGAAAGCGGCAAGCGCCAGCAGGGCCCCTGCCGTATCGTCCGCGTCCGGTACTCCCCCGGAAAGGTGCGTCCAGCCCCATCCTCCCGCCATAGCGCCGGTGTATGAATGCCTGCGCGTCGTCTGCCGGTCCAGAAGCCAGCGCAGTATCCTTTCGCCATCCGGCCCCTCATACTCCCCGCCGGGCGACATGGCTTCCACCGCCGCGGTGGTGATCCATACCGACAGATTGCTGTCCACCGGCCAGCTTCCATCGGCCCTGACGGACTTCCGGAGAAAATCCAGGCCCTTGCGCGCGACTGCCACGGAACCAAGGCCGATGCCGATCAGACTCATAGTTACGAACGCCGTTAAGGGAACGGCCTCGAGGAACCCTCCGGATTCGGGCTGCATATCCTCCAGTTTTCTCATGGCTATGCGGAAGGCAGCATCACCGACCGCGCGCCGGAATGGTCCGCAGCTGCCCTTCCGTACGGCGACGAGCCTGCCCACCGCTATCAGCGCAGGCATCGCGTAGCTTACAACGTGAAGCCGCGCGAACCGGAAAAAGCCGGATGGCAGCGCTGCCAGCTCGAAGGGCAGATCCGGCACCAGCTCCCACCGCATCAGCCCAGCCAGCGCAAGGTTGCACATTATCGGGACTGCGAAAGTTCTGTCCGGCGCGTAGATTTCATACAAGGCCTTCGCGCGTTCCTCCTCTGTCTTCCCTCCTTCCCGAGATACGTATGCCTCGGCTGCTTCTGCCGCCTCCCGGCAGGCCTTTCCGTCTACGCCTGCATTTCCGCTGCCCTTCGCCAGTGCGAAAGCTCCCAGGACGAGCATCGTCGTCGGGAGGTTGCTGGGACTGTCGGGCGTGTCGCCGTAACCGCCGTCGGCGTTCCGATGATCGGCCAGCCACCGCACTCCTCGCGCTATAAGCTCCGCATCTGTATCGCTTTCCGGCCCGTATCCCCTGCCGCCGCATCCTGTCTCCATCGGACCGGGGCCGCCGCCCGATCCCGATGGGCCACCGTTGCGGTTCCCCGCTTCCGGACATCCGCCCCTGCCCCCGCCTCCCGCGCCCACGCCGGATATCCCCCCCCGTTTCCCCGCTATCCCGGACGCTGCGGTCCCTAAACGCGCCATTGCCAGGGCGCTGACCGCCGTCGCCGTGGCCAGGGCGGATGACGAAAGGCCCCCTTCCCACACTCCCTCCGGCGTCCGCATCGCCAGCAGCATCCCGCGCGCATCGAGCAGAGCGCGTTCCGCCTCGGCAAACGTTTCAGCTTCTTCTGACATCGCCTGCCTTCCGCATTTTTCTGTCCGGCCCGGATCGCTGCCGGCCTGCAGGAGCCTTATCGCATGACCGGGAGCCCAGCTTACGCGGCGCGACCGATCGCACGTCCGGACGCCGGGCGAACCCCGATCAGTGGAACCGCGAAGCGGTGCGCATTCGCCGGACGGCACTACCCGATCAAACGGGGCGGCACTCCGCCTCCGGAAGATTCCGCTGCGCCCCGCGGAGACGCAAGATCCGCCTCCAGCGCCGCATCCCCAACCGCCCCGCCGCCTGGAACAGGAGCCGCCTGAGTCGCCCGACGCCAGCCGCCGCTTGGTTGTCGTCCACAAGCGGCGGGATCCACATGAAATTCAGTTCGTAGCACTTGGCGAAAAGTTCCCAGTGGTCTCTCGTCATGTTCGACGTCGAAAAGCCCCGGTCGTCGGAGTTCAGCGGCGCCCGGAACATCGGGAAAACCGCCAGCCGATACCGCCGCAGACTTTCGACCCATTCGATCGTCCGCCTCACATGCCTTGCTTCCTCGCCAGGCAGCCCCACCACGAGGCTCACAAGCGGGAAAAAGCCGGCCTCGATCAGCCGGGTAACCTGGGCGCGGGCGGCCTCCCCCCACTCGGAAGGACCGAACGGCCGCATCTTCGGTCCACCGCCGGCAGAATCGAGCAGTTCGCCGGCGGCCGTCTCCACGCCCACGTTGAGCCAGACGAAGCGGCACCCGGTACCCCCCGCCAGAAGCCTCCCCGCCTCACGCAACTCCTCGAGCGAAAATTCCGATATGGACGAGATGTTAGCGTGATCGGCCTGAATGAGCTGGACGCCGGGGATGCTGCGGATTTCGCGGAGCAGACCGAGCACCTCCGACGGGCGTATGTCAGTTGCGCCGCGCGAGCCGTAGCGGAAGAGGTCCTCGCCGGCCAGCGAGATATTGCGGACGCCGGCCCCGACATTGACGCGGACATCCGCGAGGATGGTCGCGCGAGGTACGTGCAGCATGGGGACGCGCCCGACGGCGCAGAACCCGCATCCCAGACCGCAGCCCCGGCTTACCTCCACGATCCCCATCGTCGTGGCGCCGCGCGCGGGCGGGATCGAATCGGCCGCCGGACCTTCGCACCGGATGGCAAATCCGCCGCGCTCCCCGCGGACGATTCCGCGGACCAGTTCGCATATACTGTCCTCGCAATATCCGAGGACCACGCGGTCAACTCCGCGAACCGGAAAACCGCCTTCGCAAGCCGCCGCGGCCGCCTGCCATGCGCCCGGCCCGCCGAGCAGCACCTCGAACTTCAACCCCCTTTCAGCCCTCAGGCCGGCTACGGCCTCGACCAGCGAGCGGAACCACGCGGAAGTATATGCCCGGCCCCCCATCAGTCCCGCCATGGTCGTGCTGTTCATCCCGAGGCCGAGCGGGTCGCCGGAGGAGATGCCGACTATGCGCGTCCCGGGACCGATCGCAGCCGCCAGATCCTCCGGCGCAACCACGGCTACCTCGGCCGGGTCGAATCCCCCCGCCACCAGCGCCGCCTCTACCCGCCGGATCCCCATCGGAGCCTGAAGGGCGCGCAGCGACGCCGAGCGGACGCGCGGAGCGAGCAGAGCGCGCGGAACGGAAGCCGGCACGGCCGTCGTCCCGCTGCACAGCATCATGCCTTCGAACAGAATACGATAGCCCGCCATCAGCGACCTGTCGGCGGTCAGAACTACCGGGAAACCCCGCTTCGGACGGTCAGACATCCAGTTCGTCCAGTTTTCTTATGAGGTCGTCGAAATCCCCTCGGCGGCCCGTGCCGGCTTTGCCGGTTTTTCCCCGCCGCCTCTCAGTTTTCACCGGCCCGCCATCGTGTCGCCGTCCGGCCCCATCCATGCCGCGAGCAGTCCGCTCTGCCGGCCGCCGGACACCGGCCGCCGGATGCCGGGATTTGGAGCCGGCGGCCGCTCCGGATACCGCGTCGCGATCGCCGGCGCCGGCAATGATGGAGTCCGGACATTCCGGGAACATTATCGCCCTCTCAGGACATACCCTGGCGCAGGCCGGACAGCCGGGCTTGCAGGAGTCAGGCCTCTCCACGCGCACTGTGCCGTCCCCGCGGCCGTACACCCCGAACAGGCAGAACTCCAGACACTTCCCGCACGCCGCGCAGCGCGAACCGTCAATCACCGGATACCAGCGATCCCGCGGATCGCCTCCGATCTCCTCGATTCCACCCGCTGCTCCGGACGGAGACCTGCCAAGAGCCGCACACATGGCCGCGGCGCATTCCGCCGCGGAACGGAAATCGGCCATATCAAAGAAAGTTCCGCCGGTGCCGGTGCCGGAAGGATCGGCCTGAGCAATCAGGAACCGCAGCGTCCATTCCGCCGCTCTGGGATAGAGCCACGAGGCTGCGGCGCCGATTTCTCTGCCCAGGGATGCCAGCCGCCTCGCCGCGGCTTCCTCCGGCCTCAGATAGTAAATATGCGGCACGATCAGGACCCTGTGCCCCCGGTCACGCAGCGCGAGGGCCAAGGCATCCTCGAAACTTCGATTCCCCTCCTGCGCGGGTGGTTCGGACCGGCTGCTGTTGCGCCCCCTGCTATACGTCCGCCCTCCCTCGCGTGCGGATGGTCCCCTCGATACGACGGCGATCCGGCCTTTTTTATCCGCCACGATTTTCTCCTTTCGCCCGCGCGACGTCGCCCCGTCGTCCGCAATTATCCGCGCTCCTTTTCCGGATGGGAGACTTTTAGAGCCTCATCCGAAAAACCTCCGACGCGCAGCTTATACGCTCAGCGTTCCCCAC
>JAOACM010000275.1 GCA_026417845.1 Planctomycetota bacterium
CGCACAGGCCACCGCTTGTACGGGTCGGGAGCGAGCTTAAGGAAAAGAACTTCAGGAAGGGATGGGGAGATGCGTGGACATCCGGGATTAATACTCCACTGCCTCCTGACGGCTGGACCGGTCCGGATTTCGATGACAGTTCGTGGATGCGATACCGCAGGCTTGGCGATGCCAGTTCCCTGCCGCTAAAGGCGCTGATGTGCATGCGGAGCCGGTTTACGGTTACCGATCCGGATAAAGTTGAAGACCTCGTTCTTTCGGTGGCTTACCGGGGAGGGATCGTCGTTTATATCAACGGGAAGGAAATCGCACGGGGGCATCTGCCGGATTATGATCGCAAGGGGCTGGAAACACTGGCGGAAGACTATCCGGATGAAACTTGGGAGACGGTGGACGGGAAGCCCCTGACGGAAGCCAGCGGGAAGGACCCTCAGAACGCCGCGCGCCTGGAAAAGCGGATAAGAAGACTCAACGGCATAAAAGTTCCTGCCGGTCTGCTGCGGAAGGGGGATAACGTCCTGGCACTCGAGATACATCGTGCTCCGGTGCCGGCCAAGGCCGAGAAGCTGACTGTCTTTTCCTATTTCACCTGGGTTCCGATCGGACTCGACGGGATAGAACTGAGGGTGGCCGGGAGCGGCATAGTGCCTTGTACCGGCAGGCCGAACGGGGTGCACGTCTGGTCGCAGTGCCCAAATCAGCGCATATACGCCTACTGGGGCGACTACGGGACTCCGAACGATCCTGCTCTGCAGGTTGTGAAAGTACACGGTGCCCGAAACGGCGCGTTCTCCGGACAGATAATTGTCAGCTCGTCCACGGCGATAAGGAGCTTGAAGGTCGAGGTGTCCGATCTGACCGGTCCCGGCATCATCCCCGCCGCCGCCGTTCAGGTGCGCTATCCCGTGGCCGACAACAAGGGCGGCGGGATGCGGAACTTCGACCATTCTTACGATAAATCATTCGACACCTTGGAAGAGGAGCCGCCCGCGGAGGTAGCCGTTCCCAAGGGACCTCCGCCTGGAGCGACCAGCTTCGATGGGACTGGAGTCCTGCAGCCCGTATGGCTTACCTTCAACGTACCAAAGGACGCCAAGGCCGGAGAATACAGGGGAACGGCGACCGTGCACGTCGAAGGCGCTTCCCCGATTAAGATGCCGATACGCCTGGTCGTGGCGGACTGGACTCTTCCCGATTCGAAGGAATTTCAGACAGAGATGGGAGTCGTTCAGTCACCCGAGACGGTGGCGATGAAATACAATGTCGAACTGTGGTCCGGGAAGCACTGGGAGCTGCTTGACAGGACTTTCCGGTACATGGGGATGATCGGCGCGGATCACGTATATATTCTCCTGCAAAGCAAGCTGCACTTCGGGAATTCCCAGAGTATGGTCAGGTGGATCAGGAAAGAAGGCGGAGGATACGCCCACGATTTCAGCATCGTGGAGAAATACATAGACCTGGCGGTCAAACACCTTGGCAGGCCGCCCGTAGTTTGTCTCGTGGCTTGGGACATGAGCAGCGGGTGGTTCGGATACGAGACGGAAAAACCCGGATCGCCTCTTCACGGTGTGCGGTTCACTGTTCTCGATCCCAAGACGGGCAAGACGGAGGAAGCCGAGGGGCCGAAGTTCGGCACTCCGGAGTCGCGCGAGTTCTGGAAACCGGTGTACGATGGCATTGCCAGTATACTCAAGGCGCGCGGGCTGGAAGGTTCCATGATGCACGGGATATTCGGAGACCGGATAGCGTCCAGGGAGTGCTTCGAGGACCTCTGGGCCATAGCCCCCGGGATCAAGTGGGTTTCGCAGAACCATCCGGGGCCCCGCCCGAAAGTATTCGGCCGGACCCAGGAGGAATACCTCGGTGCGGCGGCCCTCGTCTATACCGGGCTGTGGGTAGACAATCCGGACAATCCTAAGGCAAAGAGAAAATACGGATGGCAGGCGAAGTACAGGATGTCGTCCTACCCACGCGGCCATTGGCACAATACGTGTCCGGCTGACTGGCAGACGGTTCTCGAAAGGAATCTGGTAAAGGGATACCTGGGGATAGCAAGAACCGGGTTCGACTTCTGGGAGGTCCTGCCTTCAAGGACGAGCAGGAACGAATATGCAGGGCTGTTCATCTGCAACAGATATCCCGATAACGACTGGTGCCAGACGAGCATCACGGTGGCCAGCTGTTACCTCGTGTCGCCGGGCAGAAACGGTCCGCTTTCGACTATCCGGCTGGAGATGCTGAGGTGCGGGGCGCAGGAAGCAGAGGCGCGGATATTCATAGAGAAGGCTCTGGTGGACTCCAATAAGAGATCCCGACTGGGAGAGGATCTGGCCGGGCGGTGCCAGTCGCTCCTTGATGAGCGCCAGCGCCATCTCTGCGTGGCAATGGATGATTCCTTCTGGGCATTTAACGGATGGCGCTGGGAAGAAAGCACCGGAGAACTTTACAGGCTGGCCAGCGAGGTCGCGAAGAGGATAGGGAATTGAGAAGTCCCAGGAAGGCGATCCCCATGCTAAGGAAAATCATTCTGCATCTGCTTGCGGCATTCCTCGCTGCAGTACCAGGAGCGGCTGCCGCAGAGGATGCGTTTCCTATCGGCCGCCTGCTCCTTGATGCCGGGATCGCCCCTGAATCGCGGGGTATCTGCCTCGACCTGGGATGCGGAGACGGAAAACTGGCTGTCGAAATAGCCAGGAACACCAGGATGATCATTTTCGCCCTGGCGGAAGATGAAAACGACTGTGCCGCGGCCAGAAAGAATCTCGACGAGGCCGGCATTTACGGTACGCGCGCCACGGTCGTTACAGGTTCGCTCAGAAGGGTTCCCGTTCCAAACCTTTACTGCAACCTGATAGTCACAGGCAGGTACCGCGACTCGCTGGATATGAAAGAAGTGATGCGCCTTCTTAATCCCAACGGCGTAGCGATAATAGGAGGGGCTGGCGCGAACCCGCACGGACTCAGGACCGCCCTTGAGGCATCAGGTCTCGCGGACGCGAAGATTGTGGGGAGTTTCGCGATTTTCAGAGGCCGGATGCCGGATGGCGTCGACGAATGGACGCATATTACTCCCCGCCCAGATAACCTGCTTACCACCCGCGATCCCAGGATAAGACCGCCGTTCGTAACCAGATGGATACAGGATGACCCTTCCCGTCCGGGGCAATCTGCGTGCATAGCCGACGGTCGCCTCATCTTCCGCCAGGAGACCAATTCCCGCATCCTGGCAATGGATGTTTTCAATGGCACCATCAAATGGGAACGGCGGTGGGAGAACAAGTTCCAGGGCGGATACGCCCTCGTGGGCGGAATCTTTTATTCGGCAGAGCTCAACAGAATAATAGCGATGGATGCATCTAACGGCGAACTCCGCAGAGAATATCGATTGCCTGAGTATGACGGCGTCAACTGGAAATACCGGACGACCGGGTGGTTTGAAGGGCGGTTTGGAGAGAAGCGGAAGCTGGATATGACTGGCCCCTACTGGTGGTGGATCGCGATGGAAGACGGCAGACTCTACGGCCTTGCCCAGACGCCGACCGAAAAAAACGACAACGCGCATTTGACGGGCAATCTGCTTTGCGCCTTCGATGCAACAGACGGCAGGGTCCTGTGGAAATACGAGTCCAAGGTTCCGATCTATTCTCCCTCGCTAGCCCTGAGCGGCGGCAAGCTGTGCTTTTTCTCCCTTGAGATAGATACCGGCGGGCAACCGGGCAGAAAAGCCAGAAGCTCTGTCTGGTGTCTGGATGCCGGCACGGGGAAACCGTTCTGGGGAGGACGCGACCTTGGCGGGCTGGTCGCTTGGGATCACCACGGCGGCGCCTTCCCGACGTCGGGATGTTCCGGCGGAAGGTATTTCGTATGGAAGGTGGAAAAGCCCGGAGGGGAAAAGTCCTGCTTGGCCTTCGACATGGAGACGGGCAGCCTGTTCAGAGAATATCCGGGGGTTGTGACCGACAGGGGCCCGAATCTCGTTGTCGGCAACCGGATGTTTTACAGTAACGCCGGGTTCAAGAGCAAAAAGGGACAGGGTTCGCTTTACAGGTGCGTGGACATCGAGACGGGGGCGCAGATACCATGCAGGATCGGAGGCGATATCCTGAAGAACGGCTGCGGGATCGGAAACGCCGCCCCGAATTGCATCTTTGAAGGCGGGCAGGGTTTTGGCTCATACGATCTGGAGACCGGAAGGGCATGGGAACACCTTTTCTACAGGACCGCATGCGACTTCGGTCCCCTCGTCGGGAATGGAATGGTCGTGCATCTGCCGAGTTACTGCCAGTGCGAGTATCCGCAGTGGGCCGCACTCGGCCTCGCTCCCGCCGGTACCGACTGGACTCCGCCGGCGGAGGACAGGGATATGCCCGCCCGCCTTCTAAAAGGACCGGCGTTCGATGCGCCGCTGGGAGAAGAAGGCGGCGAAGAATGGACTCATTTCCACGGCAATGCCGGACACAGCGGCGAAGTATCTATGCCGGTAAAAGTTCCGTTCAGGGTCGCCTGGCAGCGCAGGCTCGGAGGACGACTGACGCCGCCTTCCTGCGGGGGGGGACTCCTGTTCGTCGGTTCGCGCGAGGGAGCCGTCTGGGCGCTTGATCAGAGGAGCGGCGAACCCGTATGGAAGTTCCTCTGCGGGGCGGGAGTTCGCGTCACGCCATCGTACGGCAGGGGCAGAACTCTCTTCGGTTCAGATGACGGCTGGGTCTACTGCCTGGACGCGAGAACCGGGCGTCTGTCGTGGCGTTTCAGAGCGGCTCCAGAGGAACACTACATCCATGTGGAGGGCCAGTTCAATTCGCTCTGGCCATCCGCTGCCGGGGTCGTGGTAGAACGCGACATAGCATACTGCGCGGGCGGATATTTCTCCTACGACGGGGCCTATCTCTACGCCTTGGAACTCGCCTCCGGCAGACCGATCTGGGCAAGGAGGATAGGCGACCTCGAACAACAGCAGGGGCCGCCTCAGGGCATCATGGCGCTCGCGGGAGATTGCCTGATTATGCCCGTGTTTGCCGTCCATTTCGATAACGCCCTCCACAGGACGTGCGCCTACCGCAAGTCCGACGGCAGTCGTATCCCATGGTACCCTCAGGGCGGAGGCAGGCATAGCAGGAGGCACATGTGGAGCGGAACGATCGCCGTTGCCGATGGAGATGCATTTTTTCAGGGCGGCGTCCGGCGCGGCAGGCCATATGGAAGAGGGAATGCCTGGCCTTTCGCAATGATGGATTCGGCCACGGGCTGGTCTTACGGATCGCCGTTTGCCAGCGGATTCCAGACCCACTTCAGCGGGGCCGTGGCGCCCGTGCTGGGGAAAACGAAGATAGTGGGCGACGGCAATATCTATGACCGCGCTACAGTCAGCGAACGATTGAAATCATTCTCCTCCCCGGAAAAGGGGGTACCGGCCATTCGGAAGGAAGACGCGATCGCGCTGTGGAAGGGCGGATCTGCGAGGTCCCTGGCCTTGGCAGGCGATACCGTCGTGGTCGCCTGGTCTGGCGAGGTCGCCGCGTACGAGGCAAAGAGAGATGGCAGAAAACTGTGCGGGACGAAGGTGCCGGGACAGATCATCCTCAACGGTCTGGCGACAGCGAAGGGAATGATCTTCGTGGCTACCTAGGATGGATCGGTTCGCGGGCTGAGCGGCGACTGACGCGCCCCCTTCCTGCCCGCACTGATCTCTGGATCCGCGATGCGCCCATGGCATGGAGCACGACCGACAAGCCCGGCGGCCGGATGTCGAGGAGGCGACAGATGCTGTTGAAGATCCGTTTCCGTTCCGCATCGTCCGTGGCGTTTTTCGCGGCGGTCCTCGCAGGAGGCAATCAGGATGCTGCAGCGGGAACAACCAGCAAAGAAAGCGTGCCGTTTCCTGCGGAAGAGATACACGACGATTTCTCCGGACCGGACGAAGCAGTGACCGACTTAAGGATCGCCAGCAACCGCTGGCCGGACTGCTTCTCGAACGCATCGGCCGTAACGGACATTTTCCGTCTCGAGGGCGTTGCGGACAGGAGCGATCACGAAAAAGCCATGGCCCTGTGGAAATGGTTCAGAATCCTGTTCTGTCCCAAATATGGGGCGTACTACTGGGAGGAAGACGAAACGGGTACCCCTCGGATAGTATATGACGGTCACAAGATATTCACGGTATATGGGCGCCACTACTGCGACGGTACGGCCTGGTGTATGGTTGACTTGTGGCGGGCGGTAGGCTATATCGCTCTTGACC
>JAOACM010000276.1:0-399 GCA_026417845.1 Planctomycetota bacterium
GCTCTGCGCCGCGTAGAAGTCGTTTCCTCCGTCCACGGGGCGCGGACCGGTCTCGGCCGCGAACCGTTCGCCATCGAATACGCCGAGAACGTACCGCCGCCCGGCCAGGCTCAGGACCCACTTCGTCCCGCCATCGCCATCGAGAGGCAGCGGGAACAGGTCGGGGCATTCGCTCTCGAAGCCGGTCTCGCCGAGCAGCTTCCAGTGCCGCAGGTCGTCCGAGGCGTAGAGGCGGTGCCTCACGCCGACGATCATCACCCAGCGCTCCGTTGGAGCATGCCAGAACACCCTGGGGTCGCGGAACTCGCGGGAGCGGTCGTCGCCGAGCACCGGGTTTCCGGCGAATTTCGTCCAAGTCCGGCCGCGGTCCGAACTGAACGCGAGGCTTTGTCGCTCGGC
>JAOACM010000276.1:409-6230 GCA_026417845.1 Planctomycetota bacterium
GCGCCGCTCCGCGCATGGTGAGTGAAGACCGCCACTATGCCGGCGCCCGGCTTCGAAAACAGGCCGGACGTGTTGCGCACATCAGCTACCGCGCTGCCGGACCAGATGGCGCCCAGGTCGTCCGGCGCGAGCGCCACAGGCAGGCGCTTCCAGCGCACGAGGTCGGAACTCACGGCATGCCCCCAGCTCATCGCCTCGGGATCGCCGGCGAGGCTGGGCTCGTACTGGTAAAAGAGGTGATACTCGCCATCATGCCAGACCAGCCCGTTGGGATCGTTCATCCAGCCGGTTGGCGGCGCGAAATGGTACAGCGGTCTGCGCTCCGTCATGCCCCCGGTTCCCTCCCCCGAAGGACGTTGCATTGCGTGCTTTCCTCCACGTTCAACCCGCTACGGGATGCCGTCGCCATGCGCTCCGCGCCGTTTCCTCCGCGCTCGCGCGGATCAGCCCCCGCGGCGGTTCCGTCGTGCTCCCTCCGGCACCACGCCGATCAGCTCCAGTCCGTTGGTGAACCACAGCGTATCGCCGTCCCACGTGAGGTATTTGCCCATGCGTCCGAAGCCCTCCCGCGTGAGCTCTGTCGGGACGGCCGGTTCGATGCGGCACGTATCGCCGGGCAAGAGCGGGCCGATCCCGTCGTAGCCGGTCGCCCAGAGCCCCTTCCCCTCCGGACCCGGCACTATCTCGCGCAGCCCTGCCGGAGCCGCGCCGACGCGCCTGGGAGGGCCGCCGGCCGGCTCCCACGCCCACAGATCCCCGCCGTCGAGATACAGCGCCTCGCGGCCGTCCTCAGTAAAAGCCATCAGTTTCAACGTCTGGGCGCCGGGGCGCGGGGCCATCTCCTGCAGAACCTCCCGCCGATTCATGTCGAAGACGAAAAGCTTCGCCTCCTTCTCCAGGGGGACGGCAGATCCGCAGTCGGCGTGGATGGTGGTCGAGATGCACAGCTCGCCGGGGCGCAGAGGATTGACGAGCATGCGGGTCGGGGCAAGGGTCGCGAGGAAGCTGCGGTAGACGTCCGTCCTCCCCGTCCGGAGGCATATGCGGCTGAGCGCCCCGCCGAAATGCGAGTAGTGCGAATTGCTGATCATCCAGGCCGCGGAGCCGCGGCGGAGCAACTGGATCGGCCGCATCTGATCGTGTCCGATCCGCGCGATCACCCGCGGATTCTCCGGGAAACGCCCGTCACCGCGGGGGTCCCAGGCCAGGAGAGTGCACGAACCGTAGCTGGCCAGGAAAAGCATCCGTTGCTCCGGGTCCCAGAGCATATCGTTGACCTGTCCGCCGCCCGGCCCCGAGTCGCCCAGGTCGCGGCCGGCGCCCGTTTCAAGGTCCACCTCCCAGAACCGCTGGACGACATGCGTCGAACCCCATGCCTTGTGAAACCCCGGTTCGTTGACGACTGCCATCGGTCCCCACGCCATCACCGGGCCGCGGATATCCATCCTCTCCGTCTTTGCCGCTCGCCCTCCAGGCTCGACGCGGAAAAAGACACAGTCGGCGGTGAAGCCGCATACCGATCCGTCGTCCAGGGCCGCGTATGCGCTGCAATAGAGGTCCTCGTCGGAGCGGACGGGCACGACCGGCCCGTCAAGCATCGGTTCCCACCGGCAGCGTTTTGCGTCGAGCAGGTATAACATGTTCGTCCCCATGCCCCAGATGCCGACGCGCCCGCCGAGCACGAAGCTGGTCCTCGAAAAGCCCGATACCCCCTCCGGCGGCGGAATCCTGGCGACGGTCCGGAAACCGGGATACTCGAAGAGGAAGGCCATGTTTCCAGATACGGCAAAGAAGACCTCCGGCGCGATGAACTGCCCGGCGTGCCAGTTGGTGGCGCCGGTCAGCGCCTCGGGCTCGAACTGCTCCACATCGAGACTGTCCTGGTCCACCAGCGTCGCCACCGCCCGGGGGAGGCTGGACATGACCAGCACCCTGCCGTCCGGAGCCTCCAGCGCCCGGTAGACATAGAAGGCCCGCGGATGCAGCGGCCTTATGACACGCGCAACCCTCCCCGCCCGCCTGTCGTACAGGACCAGCATGTTGTCGGGAGTGGACGATCCCAGGACGACGAGCTTCGATGTCACGCCGCCGCCCCAGATGCCGTCGTTCGGAATGACGCCGGCGGCGAGCAGCTCGGAACGGCCGGTGTCCGGGTCCACGCGGTACAGGTCGTTGGCGCCGCAGTAGATCATCCCGTCTCCGTCGGCCTGGATCATGCCCCCTCCGCGCTTGCGCCCCGGCATCGGTACCGTCCTCATCCCAGACCCGTCTGGTCTGATGAAGATGAGCGATGCCTGGGCGTTGGAGTAGCTCGCCGCGACCAGCCATGTTCCGCCCGGCCGCCTGGCCACGGCCATCTCGCTGTGTATCCGGAGCCGCAGCTCCGGGATCGCGAACCTGCCCGCCACCTCCATGCGTATCTTCCCTGCCGGATCTGCCATCGGTCATCCTCCCCCGCCGGACCTCCGGTCCATATCTCCATGTTGCCGGAGGGATTTGGAACCCGCCGGATGCACTTGGAGCCTATCCCAAAACTTCCGTCCACCCAAAGCGTGCCCTTGAGCCCATCCGCTTCGCGCGGAGGTTTCTGGACGGGCCCTTATGCCTCCGCCTCCCGCCAGTCGAAGAGCGTTATGAGCCGTTCGGCCCTGCCGCGGGCGAGGTCCTGATATGCCATCTGCGCCTCGAACGGGGAGACCGTCGCGTAAAGGTCATCCACGTCCACGCGGCCATCCGCGAGCCACCGCATTCCGGCGGCAAATATCTCCATGCGGCTCCCGGAACGGAAATCCGTCGGCAGATCGGGAACCTCCCACTCCCAGCCGCTGCGCAGGTCCACGAAGTCGTAAAAAACGTGGCGCAGTATCTCGTGGGCGTAGATATCGGTCTTGCGAACCCATGGCACGCCAACCAGCACCACCTCGCCGCGCTTGCGGACCATCCTGCATGCGTCGAGCACGGCGGCCTCGTGTCCGGAGCACTCGACGACCAGGTCCAGCTTCCGGCGCCAGGCCGGATCTTCCAGGGGCATGGCCGGCAGGACCGGAGCGATCCCTTTGGCCGCCGCCCATTCCCTCCGGCGCCCGTCCGGATCCACCGCCAGCACTTCGTAGCCCGCGGTCCGGAAGATCTGGGCGGCCAGATGTCCGACAGGCCCCAGCCCGGTGACGGCCACCCGCGCCGGCGGCCTTGCGCGGGTCGTCGCCAGCGTGCTCCAGCTCACTCCCATCAGCCGCGTTATAACGGCCTTCTCCGGCGGGAGGCCGGCCGGCACGGGCGCGGTGTGCGAGGCCCTGGCCCGCTGCCGCGAAGCGTGTCTGCCGGACGTAAAAAGGATGTCGCCGGGGCGGATATGCGCGATCTCGGCCCCGACCGCTTCGGCGCGGAAAGTCGCCGCGTATCCGGGCTTGACCGGATACTGCCTTTTCTCCGCTTCGTTCGGACCGTAGGAATGGAGTTCCGTCCCGGCGCTGACGGCGGTGAACAGAGTCCGGCCCTCGACCTCGCTGGGCGCGAGCGGCTGGAGGAAGCCCTCCGCCTCAACCAGCTCCGCCCGCTCCACCGCCGTAAAAACGATCTGCTTCATGCGCCGCTCCTCCTTTGCGCGCCGCCCCGCCTCACTTCGTCTCCGCGGCGGCGTCTCTCACATCCCTCAAAGCGATCTTCTCTTCCGCGTGGTAGCCGAGCCTGACGCTGAGGATCCGCGCGTTGCCGGGGTCGGCGATGAACAAACGCCGGTCGGTGTCCGTCGCCACGAAGCGCGGGCTGAACAAGGCGACTTCGTCGCCGCCGATCGAGCGGGGATCGGGTGGACCGCCGTCCTTGACCAGCGGCATACCGTCCTCCACGTTGCCGTACCGGCCGACTCTCAGGATAAGATTCCCCGCCGTGTCCAGAACGGCGACGTCGGACCGCGCGATCTCCGGCGCAAAGCTCCGCCCGAAGTAGTCGAGCGTGAAGCGGCTGTTGCCGAGGCAGTGACAGTGCCCTCCGGGACGGCACTGAGTATCAATGCCCACGTCGCCGAATACCCACTTGATGTCCTCGATCCACGCGTTGCCCGCGTCCCGCCACGCGAGCAGGTCAGGCGGTCTCTTGGGTTTCTCGGCGTCCGACAGCGGGATCGGCCCGGTGCTGAGGATCTTCGTCTTCGCCTTCATCTTCACCAGCGCGCAGGACATCACGTCGGGATGGGGTTTGCCGTCGTGGTTGGCCCAGCCGGTTGCCATGAGGTAGATGTTGTCGTCCTTGTCCATGGCGATACCCTCGCGCGTAACCTTCGGCTTCTCCGTGAATTCGAACACCTCCTTCCGCTGGACCTTCAGCCTCTCGGAATCCAGCGCCGGGGCCGCCGTGGCGGCGGCGATCGCGACCGCAGCGCACGTTAACGGAACAATCCGCGACTCGTGCCCGATCATATTCATTCCCTCCAACCGCCACCGTCCACATCATGTCCTGCCCGCCAGCCACGCGATGGCGGAGGCGAGGACCCGGCGGAAAGAATCGTTCGAAAACGCCTTCGCGTCGTGGCCGGACTGGTACACGAAAACCCGCGACCGCCCGAGATCGTGAACCCAGGCCAGAGCGCGCATGCTTCTGGGGTGATCGGTCCCCAGCAGAATCCGGCAGCCCTGGTCGGGCGGACCCATCTCGTATATCTCGTCGTCCATCTCCCATCCGCTCAACCCGCGCGTCACGGGATGATCGGCGTCCAGGACCAGCGTGCGGACCCTGTCGCAATTGACCTGCCCGAAGCTCCGGTCCGCCATTCCGCAGACCGCCGACCAGCGTTCCCAGCCGGGCCAAGCGAGCAAGGCGTGATGGAGCACAAGAATCCCCTGCACGGTCTGGCCCAGGGCAGCCATGGCGTCTTTGATCCGGGCGTCCAGGCGCGCCTCGAGGCGGGAGGCCTTGGTGCTCCCGCCGCCGACCTCCTCTCCGGTCGGAATCGCCTGGTGGAAGTTGAAGAAAACCAGCACCTCGTAGCCGGCGCGCGTCGCGGCTGGCGAGGAGGCGAACTCCTCGAGATGCTGAGGGTAGGCGTCCACCCCCGGCAATTCCCGCCACATCCGCTGGAATGCCGGTACGTCGTAGGGGTGCTTGCCGGTCACCACGGCCGTACGGATCACTCCGTCCACGTCCCCGCTCCCCTCACTTCCCGCCAGCCCCGGCCGCCTCGGCGCAGAGGGCGTACAGCATCCCGTCGCCGTCCGCCAGCGAAGCCATCAGCGCCTGCCAGACTCTGTGGTCGTTGTACGGCCCGGGATAGGGGAAGCTCATGCCGCCGTAGGCGCGCATGAAGGCGGCGCCGCGCCCGTCGAGCGCACGGTTGACCTTGGCGGCCAACTCTCCGGCGATGCGGCCCTCGTCCAGGCCGCGTTGGAGAAAGATCATCGCCTCGCAGACCTCGATGTTTTCCCGGAACATCTCGAAGCGCTCCGTGCTCACCGCACCGTCCGGGCCGGGAGCCAGCATCGCCCGGGTGCTGCAGCCGGGCCCCAGGGCGCTGTTGCCGCTGACGTTCCATTCCTTGCCGCGCGCGTCGCGAAGCTTCCACAAGTCCTGACCTAGGGGAAAGACGCCGTGGTGGTTGCGCATTACTAGGTCCTCGGGCACCACGCGGTGGATGCCCAGCGGCGAAGAACCGCAGTGCCGATCCCGCGCGACCGAGCCGCAGACCAGCCAGGGCTTCCTGGCCCACAGCCCCTTGTAGCCGCGCGGCCTCAAGTGCCCCTCGTCCCATACCGTCCCGGCGACGATCACCGGTACGTCCTTGCCAAACGAACCTGTCAGACCGTGCTGCTGGCTGATGCCCTTGACA
>JAOACM010000277.1 GCA_026417845.1 Planctomycetota bacterium
AGATGTGTATAAGAGACAGACATAAGCCCGCCCAGAAGGGAGTTTCGACCCATACGTTCATCATAGGTGGGACGAGAGGATACTTTCTGGCCTTCGACGACCGCTTCCCCCGCATGGCGGTTCCGGAGGATGTCTATTCGCTCAGGTTCGGACTCCTCCTCAGGAGCAGGGAGCGCGTGGCGGTCCGGAAGGGCGAATGGCCTTCGTTCAAGGTCAAGGCGGGCGGGATCGCGGAACCGGCATGGGGAGGACCAATCAAGGCCGGATTCTCTCTGACGCAGGATGGCAGGCGTCTCACCGTGGACAACGTGACGTTTTCCGGGGAGGCAGGAGAGATCTACGTCCCCTTGAGCTTCGACATCATTCCCGTGCGCGCGTTCCTCGCGCAGATCACTAAGGATACGCGGACCCGCCTGGAAACCGCCATCCCTCAGGGAACTCAGAGGTTCGATGTGGGGGCGGACGGGCGCCTCCTGCCGCTCAGCTTCGAACCTCCCGTCAGCGGCGAGGAGCGCGTCATAATAGAATACGTGTCGGGAATCCTCGGGCGAATAATGCACGAGGAGCGGATAACGTTCGTGAAGGCAAAGGGGGGTGGGGGCAAGGAGCTGTCAAAACCTTAGGAAGAAAGTGATGCGGTGCGATGTCCCTGGACTGGAGTAAGATCGCGCGGCCAGCGAGGGGTTTTGCCACAGCCCTTCAGAGTGAATACTTTCCATCCGGATTGCGTTTTTCGCAGTTTTTACCCAAGCGGCTTCCGGAATAGCGCCTGAGGCAGCCTGCGCACGCCCTGCCCGCGGCCGTCCGTCATGTTCCCTCCAACGGCTGCCACTGCCAACCGACGGCGCAACCGGCTCGACTGCCGTAAGTCCTGCGCCTCCGGCAGCCCGGGCGGACGGTCGCTGCCGTCCCTTATATGGCAGCAAGGCTGTGATATTCCGCGAGCCGCCTTTCCACCTCAGACTTGATCTCATCCGGGACCGGGTCTCTGTCCCTCAGAGCTACCAGGTGGTTGTAGCATCCCGTGACTCCGTCCTTCAGACCGGCCATCAGATCATCCAGGATGCGGCGGCGCAGCGTCATTATTTCCTCGGCGGAGGATTTCGCGGCGGCCAGCTCCTTCCGGCGGCCGATGAGGTAAAGCGCCTTCAGGACGTGCTCGCGGTCCTCGGCATCGTAGCCTTCTTCCTTATGATAATGTTTCAGGATGGCGTGGGCGGCGGCCACGGCCAGGGGCGCGAGGTCACTGGAATCGTTCCGTCCGAGTATTTCTGCGATCGCGAGCATAACCGGTATCTGGTAGATGCGCGGTCCGAGGGCGCGGATGATTTCGCCCCGCATGGCCGGCGGGATGGCTGGGGCGCATCCTGCCTCCCGGAGGGCCTCCGTCAGCACGGCCGAATTCGCCGGCCCCCAGATGAGTTCGCCGGCAAGTATCTTCTTCCATAATCCGATCAGATACATGGTCGCGTCGCGGGCGGCCGCCTCGCCGGCGGTACCGGCCGCGATTATGCGTGCGAGTCCCCGGACAGCCACGGGGATGATCTTCGTGTATTCTTCCACGTTGCGGTCGAGGCTGAACACGGTCTCCCCGTCCCTGTTGACGGTCTCCACCTGAAGTTCGGCAGGGACGGAATCCAGCGCGAGGCGGAGCTCCCGGATGACCGCATGGGATTTCTCCCGGCGGCACTTCCGTCCGGATGCCATCCAGGCCAGTCCGTCGAGGGTGGCCTTGGCGAGCTCCGGCCTCCCGTGCGCCTCCAGCAGGCGGCGCGATACCAGCTCGAAGGTCTCGCGGGATACCAGTGGCGAGGCGCATATCCTGCCCAAGGCCGTCCATGGCTCCTCGGAAGAGGCGATCTCGGCGTCCTCCATGACGAGTCGCATGAGCGCCCTGACGGCATCGTCCAGCCTGGCTGACGCCTTCGCACGATCCGGGGCCCTGACCTTCAGATGCAGGAACAGCTCGCCGATAATCCTGCATCCCCGCGCCCGGTCGGCCATCGGCAGCCGCCTATCCAGCAGGGCAAGCAGATGCTCGACCGCCGGCAGACCCGTCCTGGCGATCGTTCCCTCCACCCGCTCTATATCGGGCCTGAACGCGAAATCCGAGACGTGCCGGATCATCTCGGCGGCCAGTCTGCCTTTCAGATCGTCCGGCAGGTCGGGATCTCCGCAGAGATAGCATTCCATCGCCGCCATCCTGAGGCTTTTCTGGCCGCCTTCGAGACAGGTCAGCATCACCCGGGCGGCCCGCGCCTTGTTTTCCGTGGAGGTCTTCCGATAGCGGCATATCTCGTCCATCAGCCTGAGGATATGTTTCTGGGCGCCGGGCGCGGCCTTCGAGAAGACCTCGCACAGCGGCGGTATGGCCGCGTCTCCAATCCGCGTCATCGTCCCGCCGACCATGCGCGAATCGCGCCCCTCCTCCCTGTCGGAGGCGATAAATCTAGCCGACAGTTCCAGCAGGCGCGGGAGCCCGCGATCGGCGCTCCGCTGCAGGTCCGGTGCTTTCTCGTACGATTCGAGCAGGTGGAGGAGGACGAAAGCGGTGGCGTAGGGGCTGGCGCTCTTCTCGTATTCCTCCCACAGGGCAGCCTCGCAGGCGGCGGTGTCCCGGGAGAGAAGCGCCCTGACCAGGAGGCGGCCGGGCGCGAAGAGCGAGGCGTCCAGGGGATCATGCGCGCGGGCAGCGGCCACGAGGTCTACGAGGCGCCTTACGGTCTCGCGCGTGTATTCGGGGCGCCTGGTCAGCACGCCGGCCAGCGGGCGAAGCGCCTCCAGCATCCGCGCACGAAGGTTCCTCTCAGATTCGCTCCGCAGCGCCGCAAGTATCGTCAGCGCGCAGCACGAGTCGTCGAACTCGCGCCCCTTCCCGGCGATCCGCAACGCCTTTTCGAGCGCCAGGCCGCGCTGCCTGGCATCAGGCGAGGAAAGATCGGCCAGCGCCTCGGCCAGATCTGCGGTCAATCCAAGCACGGCGAGCAGCTTCGCCGCCTCCGATCTCACCGCCGGATCCCCATCGTACAGGCTCCGCAGGAGATGATCCGCTTTTTCGGCATTTGTGATCGGCGCGCAGGCGAGGGTGCGGAGGCATTCGATGCGTTCCTTCGTATCGGCCGATGTCGCCAGGCGCAGCCGGACGCGGGCTATCTCCGCAGCCGACATTACGGCCCCGCTTCCTGCCGTGCCCCCCGCCGCGCCGCCGCGCCACGGAGGCACGCCGACTATCTCGCCCGGCGACGGGATGACCGTCAGGGGAGCGCCGCCAGCGCCTACACCCTCCGCCGCCGTTCCGCCCCCGCCGTCCCTCAGCGCCTTATCGGCCAGTATCTCCTCTTCCAGACACAAAACCTTCCGCCCCCCCTCGCCCTCGGCAACGGATATCGCCGGAAGTTCCTGCATCCGGATCCCGCGTTCGCCGGCTATCTCTCCGATGCGGTCCGGCGTCAGATCCGGCGCCTCCTTCAGCAGTTTTCCCGAGAGCAGGAGCGATTCGAGGGTGCTGCCCGGCGGGGCGGCCTCGAGCACGGCGCCGGTAACCTCCACGGACTTCGCCAGGAGCGCGCCGATGCGCGCCTGCAGGCGCCTGCTTATTGCGAATTGCGCCAGCTCCTCACGGGATCGCACGCCTCTAAGCATCCCTGCGGCCTCCCATCCCGGCGGCCCGCCGTACCGATCCCGCGACCTGCGGCCCGTCCGCGCGCCGGGTGTCTTCCTCACGCACATGGCCGCTGCGGATCCTTCCGCTGCCGGGACCCCGCGCCTGCAGACGGAAGGCTACCGTCCGTTCCCTGCAGTCGGCCCTTCTTCTCTGGGATAGAATACCCACGCGGCCGCCGCGGACAAGGCGTAGAGCAACAGAAGCGCGCCCGACATCAGAAGCATGGATATGGTGTCGGGACCGGGGGTCAGCACCGATCCCAGCACGAAGGCCGCCACCACGCAGTAGCGCCACCGGCTCAGCAGGAATGCGGGCGGGAGTATCCTGAGCCTGGCCAGCGCGGCAACCACCAGGGGGACCTCGAACGCGGCCCCGAAACAGACCATCATCAGGAGGAGGAACGACACATAGTCGGTCATGACGTACTGCGGCAGGATGTGCAGCTCCAGATCCAACCGCACGAAAAACTCCAGCGCGAACGGGAAGACGATCTTGTACGCGAAGGCGGCGCCGCCGAGGAAAAACAAGATGCCGACGGTGAGTATCGGCATTACAGCTTTTTTCTCGCGCGGGTAGAGCCCCGGCGAGACGAAAGCCCATATCTGATAGATTACCATTGGAGAAGCCAGCAGCAGGCCGACGAGGAGCGAGGCCTCGAAGACCAGCATGAATGTGTCCGTGAGGCCTTTCGATTGCGGCTGGATCGGGGAGCGGACCCCTTCGGCCTCGAGTTTCAGATTCAGCGCCTCGACAGGAGCGACCAGAAAAGCGAATACGTCTTTGTAGCAGGCCAGACCGGCCGCCGAACATATCGCTACCGTGAGTATGACCCACAGGATTCTCCGGCGCAGTTCTATAAGGTGTTCGGAGAACGTCATCCGCACGTCGGACGGAGGGCCCGGGCAGGACGCGCGGTCCGGACCGGTCCGGACATTCTCTTCCCGCGCTCCGTGTGGCGGCGCCTGACCGTAACGATGCCCGATGTCGCCGTCCGTTCCCGGCCATCGCGAACTTTCTCCGACCGGGCCAGACATCCCACGGATAAGAGCCTGCCCGAAAACCTCCATCGCTCAGCTTATACGCTCAGCTATCTGTATCGCCCAGCGGGAAGTTTTTGGATGGGCCCCAAGCCGGAGATATGGAAATCGCATCCGGCATTTCTCCGATTTGCCATGAACGTTCCCACCCGATCAGACGGCGAGCGGTCACTTCTGCTTCCCGTCCCCCGCGGCGGCCGGCCTTCCGCCGCCCGGCAGGGCTTCGTTCATGGAGCCGGACCTGAAGCCCACCATGTCGGCGGTCACGTACAGAAAGCCGAGCGATCTGAGCCGGCTTACGACGGCTTCTCTGTCCTTCCCCGTCAGGCGGCCGATATCCGCCGGGGGCACTTCTATCCGGGCGATGAGGCCGTGGTGCCGCACACGGACCACGCGGTATCCGAGGGACTTCAGATATTCCTCGGCCCTGCCGACGCGTTCCAGCTTCCCGGCGGTGATCTCCTCCCCGTAAGGTATCCTCGATGCCAGACACGCCGCCGAAGGCTTATCGGCGACTTTCAGTCCCAGAAACGCGGCTATCTCGCGCACGTCCTTTTTGCGCAGGCCGGCTTCGCGGAGAGGGAACCGTGCCCCCTGCTCGGCGGCGGCCTTCTCGCCGGGTCTGAAGTCGGCGCCGTCGTCGAGGTTGGCGCCAAGGCATATGCCCCCCAGACGCTCGCGCTCGGCGACCTCCCGCAGTTTTTCCATCAGGTGAGCCTTGCAGGCATAGCAGCGGTCCGGGGCATTCCGCGAGAAGGCGGGATCGTCAATCTCCTCGGTCCGGACTATCACGTGGCGGATGCCGATCTCGCGCGCCGTCTCGATGGCATCTTTCATCTCGCTCTCAGGGTATGATTCCGAGGCCGCCGTGACAGCCACCGCCTTTGCGCCGAGGGCGCGCGCGGCGGCGGCGCAAAGGACGCTGGAATCCACTCCGCCGGAAAAAGCCACCACGCAGGACCCCATCCCCCGCAGGATGTCTTCCAGCCGTTTCAGTTTCGTTCCAGGCTCAGACATGCGCAGTTTCCCCCTGGGCCGTTACGCAACTCCTCCCCGGCCACATACTTGGAGCCTATCCAAAAACCTCGAGCGCGAAGCTTTGGGTTCGAGATCTCCTCTTCTCCCTCCGAAAGGTTTCTGGACAGGCCCCCTGGTCTCCGCCGGCCCGCCTCCGGGCACAACCGGTGCGCTACATGCGATTGTCGGATCCTCTCACGGGACAGGTCCCGCAATGTGCTCACTCCCCACCTCTGCCAAGGCGCTTTAGAGCCTCTCCGAAAATCTCCCGGCGCACAGCTTAGGCGCTCAGCGTTCCCCGCCTGCCGGTAATTGTTTATCGCCCCTCATGTCGGGACGCAGCAGACGGAGCATATTCTGTCTCTTATACACATCT
>JAOACM010000278.1:0-3359 GCA_026417845.1 Planctomycetota bacterium
AGCGTACACCGTGCAGGACGCCCCGCCGCTGGAACCGGTGTACGTATCGGTCGAGGGCAACGAGGCTTACTGCTCGACGGGCAAGGGCGTTGTTCTGGCCGTGGACGGGGAGCTGGGGAAGGTTCTATGGGCCGCCCGCTACGCGCGTTCCATGCCGGCCGCCGACGTGCGCATGGCATGGCTGAGGCAGCAGGATCTTTGCACGGGCTGGCAGCGCGGGGCGCCGGTCGTGGCTGGTGACATCGTTGCGTTCGCGCCGTCGGATGCCGACGCGATAATGGGGCTGGACAGGGCTGACGGCAGGCTCAAATGGGAGGCCCGCAGGGACGGCTGCGAATACCTCATAGGCGCCTGGAACGGGCGGCTCTATTGCGGCGGCCCCGGCCGGGCGGCCGCATATTGTCTTCGGACCGGAAAGATGCTGTGGGTCCGCGACGTCCCCGGCGTAACGGGGGTAGCGGTGGTAACGCCTTCGTCGCTGTGGATCCCGTCCGGCAGCAGACTGGTCGGACTCAGTCTCGAGGATGGCGGGATGGTCGGAGAGATAACCGTACAGACGCCGGAGGGCGAGCCGATCGGCAACGTGCTTTTCGACGGCGAGCGGCTGCTCGCGGTCGGCCCCTCGCGGATCTTCGCGCTGATACATCTGGACAAGGCTCTGGCCGACGCGGGCAGGCGCGTCGAGTCCCGGCCGGGAGATCTTCAGGCACTTCTGGACAGGGGGTTGCTGCTGCTGGCGGGAGGCAGGCACGAAGACGCCATACGGGATCTCGAGAGCGTGCTGGCGAAGGCGCCTGGCGGCGGGGATCCGACGAGGAAGTCCGCGATGTCGGCCCTGAGGCGCGCGCTGCTGGGGCGTTCCGCCTCCGTGAAGGGGGAGGCCGCCGCCGCCCTGCTTGACAGAGCGCTGGAGGTTTCCGCGACGCCTGAAGAGAAGGGCGAGGTCCGGCAGGCCATGATCGAGGCGCGCCTGAAGGCCGGCGAGCCGGCGACGGCGTGGGAACTCGCGCGCAAAGCGGGAGAAGAGGTCGGCTGGGATCTGATGGAAGCGGGGAAGGGGTGGAAGGTAGCCGGGCTGGCCTGGGCGGAGGAGGCGGAGCGGAAGATAGCGGCGGCGCTGCCGGCGGACGCGCGGGCCGGGGTCGAAGCGAAGGGACGGAAAGCCCTGGAAGAGGCCGGCGATGACGTCGAAGCTCTCGCGAAAGTTTTCCGGCTCTATTCCGCGACGGCGGCGGGGGATGAGGCGCTGGCGCGCGCGGCGCGGAAGTCCGCCGAGGCCGGGAATCTCGAGGCGGCCGAGCTGCTGTTGCGCAGGCTGTCGCGTTCGCCCCGCCGGGAAGGGGCGGCGCTTGGCCTGGCGCTGCTCGGCAGGCTGCACCTGGATCGCGGGAGGCCGGATCTTGCCCGGTTCGACTTCGAGGCGCTCGCAAAAAATTACGGGAAGGAACGGATCGTCATGGAAGGCCGCGCGGCTATGCCGGCCGCCGGAGGGCCGGAGGGCGCGGCGCGTCCGGCGGAGGAGATCGCGCGCGAAGGCCTGATCGAAGCGGCCAAGCTGGCGACGGCGCCCGGGACACCATCAAAGACCTTGCCTTCGGATCTCGTCCCGCCCCTCTCCTTCAAGTGGTCCCTGTCGGGCAATATGAACGTGCCGCTGATACCTGTCGGAACCTCTGGTGAGACCGCCAGGCATCTGGCCGACTCCGCCTTCCTGATCAAAGCCGGAGAGGAAACGCTCGCCTGCTACGATCCCGAAACGGGAAAGACCCGCTGGACGCTGAAGCCCGCCAAGGGAACTGATCGCCGCACGGCGACGATGAGCGGCGTATGGTACGGCGGCGGCTGGATATCCCAGCCTTTCGGGCAGAGGGTATGGTGTGATGGCCATGTCGTCGCCGTCCCTGTCCGGAACGAACTGGCGGCGGTGGGCATTGCTTCGGGCAGGCAGTTCTGGGCGCGCAGGTTTTTCGCGGAACTGTCCGCGTGGCGCGCACGGTACGGCTGGCCGACGGGCGCGATCTCCGACGCGGCCGCGGGCAATCCGGTGGCCATGGCTCGCGGAGTTACGGTGATCGTCGCGGGGCAGCATGAGCTTGAAGGCGTGGACACGGTATCAGGCAGGACTTTGTGGACCCGGCGCTTCGACGATTACGCGGTGGCCGGCATAGCCGCCGCCGGGGACGGGCTGCTCGTGAACCTGGGAGATCCCTCGCTGCTCCTGCGCCTGGACATCGCCACCGGCCGGGAAGCCGGGCCGCCGCTTTCGCTTGCCGGGCGCAAACAGAATTCGGCATCCATCCTAGTCGGCAATATGCTGCTTTACATCGCCGAGGGTAATACGCTGCGCGCGGTGGATGCGGAAGGAGGGACGGCGCTGTGGAGCGTTGGGGTTCCCGAGAACGCGGCGATCCTGGCCGACGCCGGCTTGGGTCGTGTCGCTGCGTTTCCCATGCCTTGGACGGCGCAGAATCCCGGCGTCGCCAGGACGGTCTTCGTGGCGGATGCGACGACCGGCCAGGTCCTGCCCCCGGTGGCGATGGAGGCGGACAGGAACGACTGGCCGTGGGACATGGTCTTCGATGGGGAGCGGTATTATCTGTGGTGCCAGGGGCAGGAAGGGATTTCCCTCGCGGCCGCTGATCCGGCATCGGGAAGGATCCTGTGGCGCTACAGACCAGAGAACAGGCAGCAGAACCTGATCGTATCGCGCGACGCTGCGGCCTCCGGATGCGCGGCGATACCAGTCTGCCGCCCGATATTGAAGCAGATGGAAACCCGGGGGCACAAGTACTATACGACCGCCGGCAGCGAGCTCGTATTCCTCGACAGGAAGACCGGGAAGCTCGCGGAGTGCGGCCCCCTGGCGAAACCGGACGGCAGCAGACAATTCGCCAGTTACCAGGTCCAGGCGTCTGTCTCAGGCGGAAAGTTGCTGGTGCTGGATGGCGGGACCCTGTACGTCTACGGTCCGGGGGAGAAGAAAGGCGGCGAACCGGCGAAGAAGTGAGGGCGGCGCCGAAGGTGCAGGAGGAAGGGACGGCGGTTCCGGAGAGGATGGCGGCGATGTCGTGGGGGAGAGCAGTCGTGCCGGGCAGGGAAGTCGAGGCGGGTCGCGCGCGTGGAGCGAACGTGGCAGGTCCTGGCGATTCGCGGACGCCGGGGGTGCCTTCCGAATGCGCCCGGCGGCGGGTCGGCGGCGCGGCGGCGGTTTTCCTCGCGGCTCTGGCGGCGGCCGGCCTCGCGGACGACGGCGAAGGCTTCGACCAGCAGCTCGTCGAGGGTAGCGCCCTGAGCCAGTTTTTCGCGGAATTCAACGGTCTTGTGGGCGAGCTGCTGGTCGCTGAGCTGCCTCATCTCTG
>JAOACM010000278.1:3369-6158 GCA_026417845.1 Planctomycetota bacterium
CCGCGGCGGCCGAGGAGGCGGCGCCGGCGCGGCCGGAGCTGATGACGCCGGAGGCGGAACAGGCCATACGCAGGGGCGAGGAATTCCTCGCGCGGACGCAGGGCCGCGACGGGTCGTGGCGCAGCTCCTCAGGTGGATGGGGCGTCTACCCGTGCGCCATGACTTCGCTGGCCGGCCTCGCCCTGCTGGCCGGAGGCAACACCCCGACCCAGGGGAAATACGCGGCGAACGTACGGAAGGCTGTGGACTACGTCCTCGGATGCTCCAGCAGGACGGGGCTGATATCGCGGATCGAAGAGGAACAGCGGCCGATGTACGGGCACGGCTTCGGCATGTTGTTCCTGGCTGAAGCCTACGGTATGGAGGAGGACGTCGAGCGGCAGGCGGCCATAAGGCGCGTGCTTACGCGCGCCGTGGGCCTGACGGCCAAGTCGCAATCCCAGCATGGCGGATGGCTCTACAGTCCCGACGACAACGGCGACGAGGGATCGGTGACCGTCACTCAGATACAGGGGCTGAGGGCGTGCCGGAACGCCGGCATAAAGGTGCCCAAGTCCGTCATAGACCGGGCGTGCAAATACCTCGACATGTGCGCCAACCCGGACGGCGGGATCAGCTATTCGTATTCGAGCCGCGGGTCGAGCCGGCCGGCGATCACGGCGGCGGCGGTGGCGACCTGGTACAACGCCGGCGCCTACGACAGCCCTCTGGCCGCCAAGGCGCTCGAATACTGCAAAAAGCAGATAAGCTCGCAGGGCGCGCACGGCGTCTTCGGCGGGCACTATTTCTACAGCCATCTGTACCTGGCGCAGGCGATGTGGCTGAGCGGAGATGCCAACTGGAAGGAATACTTCCCGAAGATGCGCGACCAGCTGATAAAGGCGCAGAGCGCCCAGGGGTCCTGGCAGGGGGACGGCGTCGGAGAGACCTACGGCACGGCTATAGCGCTCATCATACTGCGCCTGCCGTACCAGTATCTCCCAATAATGCAGAGGTGAACGGATCGCGCCCCTGTCCCGCAGGGCCCGGACCTGCGGTTGAGCAGGTTCCGGACGCGGGACCTTCGCCCGGTTCCGGGGGCGGTCGGACCCGGGGGCGCGATCGGATCGCGCGGGAAAGGTTTTCGATCCGGCGCTTTTTCGCGGCGCCGGGAGCGGATGGGCGAACGGTGGCGGGGCGGAAGCACAGGGAGGACGATGCGATGTCGGAATCCGCGGAGCGGTTGGGTGCGGGGGCGGCGGGGGGCGCCGGGCCGGGAGGAGGCGATGTCGGCGCGGGACCCGCGGGAGGCGCCGGGGCCGGCGGGATATCGCGGGATGAGCTTCAGGCGGTGGAAAGACTCAAGGATGCCTACTCGAAGGTCAAAGGCGAGGTCGGGAAGGTCATAGTTGGACAGGAAGAGGTGATAGACCAGATACTAATCGCGATGTTCTCGCAGGGCCACTGCATCCTCGAGGGCGTGCCCGGCCTGGCCAAGACGCTCATGATAAGCACGCTGGCCCGATGCCTGAGCCTCAGCTTCAACAGAATACAGTTCACGCCGGACCTGATGCCCTCCGACATAACCGGGACGGAGGTGATACAGGAGGACAAGGTCTCCGGCGAGAGGGCGTTCAAGTTTCTGCCCGGCCCGGTCTTCGCCAACGTAATCCTTGCCGACGAGATAAACAGGACTCCGCCCAAGACGCAGGCGGCGCTGCTGGAGGCGATGCAGGAGCGTCAGGTGACGGTAGGCGGGGTCAGGCATCCGCTGCCCGAACCGTTCTTCGTGCTGGCGACTCAGAACCCCATCGAACAGGAAGGAACTTACCCGCTGCCGGAAGCTCAGCAGGACCGCTTCATGTTCAAGATATTTGTCAGGTACCCGTCCTACGAGGAGGAGTTCCGGATCGCGGAGAGGACGACGGCGACTTTCTCGACTGAAGTGGAGCGGGTGCTCTCGGGGGATGAGATAATCGCCCTGCAGAAGATAGTGCGGAGAGTGCCGGCTGCCCCGCATGTCATAGGGTACGCGCTGCGCCTGGTGCGCCAGACGCGCGTCCACGAAGGAGATGTGCCTGATTTCATAAAGGCCTGGGTTACGTGGGGTGCCGGGCCGAGGGCCGTGCAGTACCTGCTGCTGGGTGGCAAGGCCCGCGCGATCCTGAACGGCAGGTGCTACGTGGCCACGGAGGACATACGCGCGGTGGCCCGCCCGGTGCTCCGGCACAGGATAATAACGAACTTCAACGCGGAGGCCGAGGGGGTGACTCCGGACAAGGTGACCGATAAGCTGCTTGAAATAACCCCGGAGAACGATGACGGCAGGCCGGTCGAGCCCGAGGTGCGGAAGGCGTTCAGATAACGCCACGGTTCGGGCGGAGGAACACGGCATACCAGAGGCAGCAACCGGAGCGACAAGACATGAGCGGACCGGCGTTCACAACCGCGGCAGGGGGAAAACCTGGAGCTGCTGGTGGGGCGGAAGACCTCCGCCGCTATCTCGACCCCAAAGTCCTCTCGAAGATAACGCGCCTGGATCTGCGGGCCAGGCTCGTCGTCGAAGGTTACATATCGGGGATGCATAAAAGCCCCTACCACGGGCATTCGGTAGAGTTCGCCGAGCACAGGGAGTACGTCCCGGGCGACGACATAAGACACGTGGACTGGAAGGTCTGGGCGAGGGCGGACAGGTTTTTCATTAAACAATATGAGGAGGAGACGAACCTCCGCGCCCACATACTGCTCGACGCCAGCGCCTCGATGCGCTACGGTTCCGGGCCAATGACCAAGTTCGAGTACGCCTGCAC
>JAOACM010000279.1 GCA_026417845.1 Planctomycetota bacterium
TCGCCGCCCGGTCCATGGGCCGGGCGGGGCGTCACGGCGAAGTCGTTCGTGGAATACATATTGTACCACCAGAACAGCTGCGCCGAGGTAAAGTTCGGATCGCGGGCCTTGCCAGCCTCCCATATCTTCCTGCCGTCCACAAGGCGGTTGCTCTGCTTCCAGAAATGAACCTCGCACAGGTCCCTGAAGTACCAGCCGTTCGCAACGATTCCGTGGTCGCGCGGCATCAGACCTGTGAGATAAGTGGCTTGTACCGGACATGTGACGGCGGGGATGACCGGCTCCACGGGCAGGCGGATGCCTTCTTTCGCCATCGCCCGGATGTTGGGGCAAGCCTCCGGATGCGCATCAGTCAGCGCGCCCGTCAACCCAACCGCATTTATCACCATCAGGCGGTTCATTCCGCTCGCGGCCCCCTGACGTGAGATCGAAAACTGCGGCTGCGAAGCCCGGCAGATGGCTTCCGCCCAGGCAAGCGGCGGATCAGTCGGCAGGCCGCTTCTCGCGCTCCGCGGCGGAAGGATCCGCAGACGCGGTCAGGACCGGCCCTTCCCTTCGCTTGCGGACATTCGTCCGGGCGCCTCTTTCAGGAACAGCTTCGTTGTACCGGGCAGATGCACGCCTCTATCCGTGCCGCGCACTTCGGGCATTTCCTGACGTTGTCGCCCGCCGGGAACCCCTTGGCCTCGTCCGGCCCCAGGATCGTAAAGGATGCCGCCGTCTCGACGGCTTTACCCTTTCCTCTGCCTCCGCCTTTCGCGCCGCCCTCCGCAACTCGCGCCGTGACGCGGAGCTTGTTGCGCCCCTCCGGAGTCCTGGCCGTTACGAGGAACCGCGACCTTTCCCCGTCCGGAGCGGACCGTTTGCCCAGCGGCTTGACCGTCCAGCTCTCCGGCGCGCTCAGCCCGATCTCGCCTCCCGCCGCCTCGCCCCCCTTCCGCAGCGACACCTCCATCTCGCGTCCGATCTCCGGCCACAGGACCGGATCGCCCATGTAGTGGAGGACGATCTCCACGCCGCTGCCGTTCTCATCCAGCATCACCGCGCTCTGGGGATCGTTCGCCAGCGCACGCCTCGCCAGCACGTTCCTGAACAACGATGTCCCGGCGTCTGCTGGCAGGATATGCGCTCCTCCATCCTTTCCGTCAGGAAGGAATGCGGCCGCGTCGGATCTTTCGGCGACCATCTTCCGGGCTACGTTTACGGTGCGATCGGTGAGCTCGACTATAGTTTTCGGGGCGTTGCAGTCGCCGGTGAACTTGTGCAGCACTATCTGCTCGCCGACCGGCTTCCGCCACTTTTCCGGAATTCCGGCCGGGCCGCCGAGGATGCCGAGCAGCGCGCCGAGGGTCGCGCCGGTGCAGTCGGTGTCGTAGCCGCAGTTGACGGCCTTGCACAGCTTGTCGCCGAAGTCCTCCCCGTAGAGCCAGCCGAGTATTATGAAGCCATGGTTGGGAATGGCGTTGCACGGCTGGAGGTGCCCGAACCGCGAGGCTATTCGCTCCCGCGCTTCAGCCCATAGCAGCCCGCGCTGCCAGCACCATACAGCCTCGCGTATCGCCCGCGATATGTGCGAGGATATCGGGATCATGCTCAGACCGATCCGTATGAGCGTCAGCGGATCCGATTCCACGAACGCGGCCGACTGGACGGCGGCCCAGAACATCTCGCCGTATGTGCCTTCGCCTCCGGCGTGATCTATCGCGGAATCCTTCCATGCGAGCGAAGCCGCCAGCTGCGGATCGGCCGGGCAGGCGCACGCCCATATCTCGCTGCGTATCGGCGACCCCATTTCGTCCACAAAGTAGTTTTCGAAGCACCCGGATATCGGCGGCATCAACCCGCGCGAAAGGTTCCTGTGCGCGAACCCGTATTCGTTCCACGGGTAAGCTGCGGCGTATTTCGTCCAGTACTCGGCGAAGCAGGGGAGCGGCGGATCGGTGCCTTTGTCTTCGAGCAGCTTCAGCCAGATCAGCTGCAGGTCGAGGTCATCGTTGGCCGCGGCCTCCTTCGGGACCGGATGGTAAAAGGTCAGCGAGTGGACATGTTTCTGTCCTTCATAGGGTGCCCCCAGCGTACCCCCGATGTTCTTCCCCAGCCAGCATGCGTACACCTGGTCGCGGTACTTCCGCGGTGACAACTCGAATCGCGCCATCTTTCTCAATCTCCTTTCTCTCCGCGTGCGCCACGCCCTCTCAGGCGCGCGGCTCCCGGCGCCCGGGCAGGACGGCCCAAGACCTGGCGTCGCGCCCGCTATTGAGGCCGGCGCGGCTCCGTGCAGGCGGGACGCTCTCCGGCCCTCCCCTCCCCTCCTCCACCCGGACCCCGGTTCGTGTCCGCGGGGTCCGGCAGCTCCACAGCTCGAAGCGGCGGGAAAAAGGCAGCCCTCTTTGCAAACGGGGCCCTCACCTTCTGCGTCCGCGAACGCGCTTCCCCGCCCGGCCCACGCATCCCGCCCGGGAACGGTCTCCAGTCCTGCACCGCGCGGATGCGTCGCCGGCAGCTTCGCGGTCTCCGGCGGACTCCCGCCTTCTAGAATTCCCCCTTTGGCTGGGCGGGTTGCGGGACCGTGCGGGGAGATCCAGCGCTGTCATAAACCGCCACTCCGCCGCGGGCGAGGCAATACGTCTTTTTCGTCTTGTCGAAAGGTTTGACTACTGCCGAACCCTCGACGCATCTGACCTCCGTCCGCCACGGCCCCGTCGGTACGGCCGGATCCGCCGGCATGTGGCTCACCTCGAACTCAGCCGCCTTCACGTGCACCCTGGCAAGCGGTGTCTTCACCGAGAACGTTGACCCGGACGGAGTCCGACTGACTATGAAGTGGGCTCGGCCGCGCCTGAGTTCGATTTCCTGGTTGCAATCGCGTCCGTTGACGGATCCCCTCACGACGAATCTGGCTCCGTCCGAGAGCCTGCAGCGGCCGCTTATCGAGAGGCGGAAGCCTATTTCTCCATCGGCGCCCTGCGCCAGCGTGGCCATGTCGGCCTGGAACATCTCCATCGTTTTTTTCGCCTGCTCTACCGCTCCGTCCTTCGATCGCCTGACTCCGATCTCGCCGGCCACCTCCGTCCACTTCGCCAGCGGCCTTCCGCCAGCCGGGTCGGGGACGACAGGCGCGGGCGGCTCGTCCTTATCCTCCGGCATCACCGGCGCGGCGGCCGGTCCGTCCCCGGCCCTGCCGCCTTTCGCGGGTTCCGGCCTGCCGGCCTTCTTTGAGTCGGACTTCCCCCCGGCCTCACCCGTGGGCCCGGCGGTCCCCGGTCCAGGCCGATCCGTGGCGCCGCCGCCGGAGGACGGACCGGACACCTCCGGTCCCTGCCCCGCCGCGCCGGCGCTTCCACCCGCGACGGTATCCGTGGCCGGCCGGGATGCGCCCGCACGGCTCGACTTCCACGCATAATAACCCGCACCGGCGGCCACAGCGACCGCCACCGACAGTACGAATACCAGAAGGTGCCTGCCCATTGATCGCTCCGTAATCCGCCCGACCGCAGCTAAGAGCCTGTCCGAAAACCTGCCGCCGCAGAGCTTACGGCTCCGCGTTCTCGACTTCGCGGCGGGAAGTTTCTGGACAGGCTCTAAGGCCCGCTACAAGCGATTCGCCCCCCGGTTTGAAGCCTGTCCGAAAACTTCCCCGGTACCCAAGAGCCTCGCGCCGTTCCGTCCGGCCCATCCGAAGGCTCCAGGCAGGCAGGATGCCTGCGTGCCAGAAGCCTGTCCAGAAACTACGGGCTCGGAGCTCATGGCTCGGGGTTCTCCCTCACCGGCTGGAGTTTCCCCGAATTCCTCAGTGATCCCTGCCGGCCGCCGGTTGGATGCCGGGGAAGGCAACGCTCCGCGCATTCATTCGACCGTCCATCGGGCCTCCGGACGCGCCGGACTCCATCCCGCGAAACGCGGCTGTCATCCCTCGACAGTAACGCCGAAGGTCCTGATAAACCAGCGGAACTCCTCCGCTATGCCTCTTGCGAATCCATCGCCCGATTCGATCCCGAATACGCCCCTTCCGGAACCGACCGCACCGGCCACGTTCCACGTGTAGGTCTCTATGACGACCGTGTCTGTCTGTTTTCCAGATATGACATGCCTGACGCCCTTTCCCATCCCGGCCCTTGTCGTGCCGATGACGCCGTCCCCCGCGAAAAATATGGGCGCGTGGAAGTGGACCCGCAGACGCTCAACAGCTGCCAGCTTCTCCGCTGGCATCGCGAACAGCTCCGGCAGGTCGGGCAGACGCAGGATCACGCGCCCCGCCGCGTCGGCGCCGCAGACCTGATGCAGGTATCGCGGCTCGTCGAAGCGCCTGAGCGCTTCCATCGCGCCCGGACTCGACGCCGGCCGCACGATCTCCAGCGCTGAGCTTGCGTGCAGCGACATGAGCCTTATGCCGGCGGATTCCAGCGCGCCTAGGCCTTCCGCTGGGTCCTCGAACTCGCATGCCATGTGGCACAGATCGGCGTTCAATCCGAACAGCCGGCGGCAGGCATCCTCCGCCGCCGCCGCGCTCATCCCGCGTTCGGCCTCCAGCTTCCGCCTGGCTTCTGGCAGCAGCACATCCTCATAATAGCTGATGAATTCCCCGATCCGTTCGCATGTCGTAAACGGTTCAGGTTCGAATCCAACCCTTACGGTGCGCCCGGTTTTCCGCTCAAGGTCCACAAGGTGGCGGAGCGTCTCGGTCTGGAAGTGCGCGCACTGCTGAAGTATCTCCGGTCCGTCCGCGTAACCTTTGAATATGCCCGTAGGCACGGTCACAGTTCCGGCGCCGCCTTCCGGAAGCCAGTGGGCGAGCAGGTCGGCCAGCCTGCACGTTGCCAGGTTCCTTCCGCCGTCGGTCCATGGAGGGGAATAGACCATCTCCTTGACCCTCTCGGCGTGGAAGTCCAGGATCGGGAAACCGTTGATGGATTGTACGAACAGGCCGTTGGCTGCGAGCGTCCCGTCCAGGCGGCGCAGGAGGGTTTCGTCCCGCGACAGCGCGTCGGCCATCCGGCGCGACAGGCGCAGATTTACGGCGGCGCGGCCCCCGGGGAAAATCTCCCTCCTCACCTCCGCGACAGGGCCGGACAGAAACGCCATTACGTCCTCGACCGTCCGCGCCGGATGCACATTGGTCGAGTAACTCAACGCAAACCTGTGACCACCCGCAACAACCCACGCCATCTTCTCTGATACCCCCGGCAGAGATCCCGGCCCGGCGGATCTTCTTGCAGTCCGCGCCGCGGAGGGAGAATCCCCCATCTACCGAAGCGATCGCGAGTATATCCCCCGGGGCGGGTTGTGCCAAGCTTCGAAGAGCCGGTAGATGCATGCCGGTAGCTGCAAAGTCGGATCCTGGCATCAGGAAGCGATCCAAATGGAAAGCTTACCATCGCCTCCCGCTCGTACCTCCGCAAGTTGCCCCCGACGGCTCCCAGCCCGCCCGATCAGCGTCCGCGTTCAGTGCCCGTCCAGAAACTTCCTGCCGGGCAACGTGGATCGCTGAGCGTATAAGCTGAGCGCCGGAGGTTTTCGGATAGGCTCTTGCGGCCGCGCATCCGGCGACGCGCGACGTCCGGTCGGGACTGGAACGGTTCAGGCGGGGAGGTATCATGCCTGGCGGAGATGGCCGGGGAGGCGAACTGTTATGCCGGACCATGCTTTTCCTGAGATTCCGTGGGAGGTTCCGCATCGGGCGCCTGGCGTGGCGATCATCGAGGCGGATTCCGAAGCGGCATTTGCATACGGGCGGATCAAAGAGTTTCTGGGGATTGACATAGACGATATAGCCGGGCGCGAGACAACGCGCTCGCTCGTCCGAGACCTGTTCAGGATGCACCTGGCCGTCAGGGATCCGAAGCGTCTGGAACGCCTTCCGCCCGGACCGGGGGCGATGGAATCTCTGTGAAAGGACTGCAGCCTCCGCTTCGCCGGACGTCACTTATAAAGTGAGGAAGGTGTCGCGGGAGCGGCTTGTCGCACATAGTGGAGAAGCGGGCACGGGCAACCTTCTCCACATGGGTAAGAGCCTATCCAAAACCTCGGGCGCAGCGCTTTGGGTTCGAGGAAGCCTCCCTTCCCGTTAGGCGGGGGTTTGGACAGGCCCTGAGAGATACCGGATATGCAGGAGGGGAAACGACACGTGAGGACGCTTACCGGAGCGGCGGGG
>JAOACM010000280.1 GCA_026417845.1 Planctomycetota bacterium
AGCCGCGAGAGGCATAAAGCGGCGCTTGAGTCTGCCGCCGTGCTGCAACAGGAAGCTGATATCGAGAACGTAAAGTGGGCCAAACTGATGTTGTTCAAAGCGAAGAACAAAGCGTTCGACGTATACACCAAGGTCCTCGGTCCATCGAGCGAACTCATTCTGATGGGGGGAGATATCCCGGTCATTGCGGCAAGTGGAATTCGCAGCGCGTTCAGGGTCGTCAATCCGGCTGGCAAGGAGCTTGCGGCGGCGCTCAGGGAAGCGCGCCTTGCCAGGAGCGAACTTGACCGCCTGCAGAGTGCCCTGACTTCAGGGGCCGTCCGGGTATTTCGAGTCGAGGGGTCGCCTAATACCCGTCTGCTCATTGACGAAGCGGGGAACGTTGTCATCCTGGAAAAAGGGAAGACATTGTGGTTGAATTTTGGACAGCGGGCCAGGGCAGAGGAGCTTCTGGCTCAGAAGATGGCGCAAGCGCCTCAAGGCGAATGGGTTATCAAGTCGTTCAGCGTGCCGCAGAGGGTGGTGGAGGATATCAGGAAAGCTGCGGTGCTTGAGGAGCAGGTGAAGAGCGTTCCATCCGCCCCCATTCGCGGAGACGTTACGAAAGCTCCCGACCAGTTTGGCTTACGTCCGGAACATATTGAGGTTCTTGAAGACGCAATAATCCAAGGGACGGGGAAGATTGAAAAAATTCCCGGTAGGGGGAGGTAAAACGGTGGGCCGGAACGAATTGGCGAGGATTCAGTTTGGCCCCGAACCTGGCCAGCCCCTGGGCGGGATGGGGAGTGTCCGTTTTTGGGTCACGTGCAAGGGCAATTCGGAGGAAGTTCTCACGAGAGCTCGAGAGGCTCTAACCATTGTTGTTTCTAAAGCTGACGATCCCTGGCCAAGCGACGAGGAATGGAAGAAGGTTCTCCCCCCTTGGTTCATCAAGGCGTGCCGTCCTCCGTATAGTGAACAGGAACTTAAGGAAGAGCTGCGCATTCCATACGAAGAGAAACTCCGTATGGCTAGGGAAAGGACGGAGCCTTGGCCAATGGACGGCTGGATTTACTGGTTCCGGCCCGAGAACCGATACTGGTTCTGGTGGGATGCCGTTGCCGCGAGTCCGGACCGGATCATCGTGGCGGTTGAGGTAACCGACTGGCCTTTCCCCTGGGGAAGCCTTGATTGGCTCTTTCGGGCGGCAGGCGCTGTACGTGTGGAACCGGAACCGTGAACCGGTCCCATCTCACCGCCGTGGGGACCTTCGCTGCACCGTTCACTACCGTACGTCCTCTCGTCCGCAAGGGCGGCGAACGTCAGGAATCGGACTTTCCTAATCGCCTCGGCCCCATGGGCTGCGCCGCTCCGCCATTACGGGCCAGAGGCGGGGCCGCACTGTCACTCCACTGGATGCATGTACCTGCCCGGCCGGGTGTGAAGAGTGCACTAGTGATGATGCGCACGGAAATCCACATAAAGAGCGTGCGCGCCTGCCGCGCGCGCTCAGCGCGTCGGGGTTGAAGGCGGCCCGCAGTTTCTCATCGCTGGTCGGGCGGTGAAGGGCGATGGTTGTCGGAAGACGCGCGCCACCCGTAACGCATAGGGCTGCCCCCCTCGCTGCCCGGATCGGTCCACGCATCTTCCATCGGCTACCGCGGGCAGCTCCACGATTCAGCCACCGGCGACATATTCCTACGCAACAGATATTACTCGCCAACCCTCGGCCGTTTTTCCGCGCCAGACCCGATCGGCTACTCTGCCGGCCTGAACCTCTACTCCTACGCCTCCGGCGACCCGGCCAACGCCTGGGACCCGTGGGGGCTGAAGATAAGCATCGCCGGCGTCGAACAGGCCGGCGAGCCGCCTTCGCGGTACAAACCTCTGATGACCGGGTATCAGTGGGAACAATTCGTGGATATGTGGACCAACCCGTTCGGAACAGTGAACTTCAAGTCCGAGAAAGAGATGATAGAGTATTTCACCTCCCTGCGAGACCCGGCGGGGAAGACAAGGGGCCTGGATTTCTGCATTGGAGCTACCAGGGTCTGCTACGAACCTCTGGCCCTCGTCAAGACTTCGATAAAAGGCGCCGGCATTCTCGCGTGGCGCGGCGAGAGGATGAGTTCCGGGGACCTTTGCATGTCGCCGGAGGAAATCCTGTCCGACTCTCAGCTTTACGCCTATGCCGCCAGTCTGCTCGACGCTGGAGAATCGAGGGTCATGGCCGGTCTGAAGGTCGGCGGGACCGTTCTCGCGAGCGGGAATCCTGTGACCGGGGTGCCGCTGTGCGTGTACACCATAGGCAAGGGCGCGGCGGAAGACGACTGGGAGGCCGCAGGCGCGGGGACTGTGGGACTAGTCATGCACGTTGTCGCTGCCGCCGGGTCTCTCAAGGCATATCCGATCAGGCAGCAGATTGGGGTGCCGACGTTCGCCAGGGGGTGGAATTTCATCAGGACCGCCGGCATCGTGGAGTTTGCGCGCTACGAGATGAGCATGCCGACGTTCGAGTACGTTCTCTGCCGTATTCTGGACAGGCGCCACACGACGATCAGTGCCCATGGCTGCCTGGATTTTTCCAGACCGCGCTTCCAGATAAGATCCGATCAGGAGCTGGTCGTGTATTGTCCGGAGGGGGAACCAATTTCGGCCGAACTAGCTGCGTGCATTGAAAGAGGCGAATTCTGGCGAGTGCCATATAGACGGGTGATTGCCCCTGGCGAGCGGCGATTGGACGTTGAACTTCAGCCGCTGAAACCTGGAGAGGCCATCCCGGAAAGCGGGATACAACCGCGTGGAAAAGTCTACCTTTCGCAAATGCTCGAAGAACTGCCGCCGGGAAGGATACATCTGTCGGCGTGTCTTTATGATGAACTATATCCATATCCGGAGCTACATCCCGCTGGGCCGCTCCATCCCTTTTCGACAGTGCCTCTACCTCAAGCTCCGCTAAGCCTCAGGGAAAGGAGGTAAAAATGGCTTACTTTCCCGACCTGTCCCCATACACATATAGCAGCAGACGATACGGCGAACTGAACGTAGGATGGTTGGGGCCAAATATCCCATTTCCTAAGGGCGATGTACCGCCAGAGTTTGTAGAGCGACTCAAGCAATTTTACAGGTTTTCAGTCAACGCAACAAGAGGGATCGAATTTTGCTTTATTTGCGAACCTTGGATGTTTAGCCCTTATACGGGAGCGCCTGATGAAAGCGAGAAGGAAAGAATATTTGACATGGTACATAATATTGAAATAAATGGCCAAATACATCGTGTATACTTGCTTGAGATCCGTGTTCTCGGCAGGGACGGGAAGATATACGCTGCGCCGACACTGATTTATCACTACGTCGTAGCGCACAAATACCGGCCGCCACAGGAGTTCATAGACGCGGTAATGACCTGCGAGCCTGACTGGTGCCGCCACGCGAAGAAGCCTCGAGAGAAGCGTATCGGAATACGGGGCTGGCTTTTGAACCTTCTGGATAAAATAGATCCTCCCGACGACCGCATGTGGCCGGTGGATGAGAAGCGGTGACGGTCCACGGCATCCGGCTACGGCGATCGTTGCCTCCGCAACAGATTTTATTCGCCAACCCTCGGCCGTTTTTCCGCGCCCGACCCGATCGGCTACTCCGCCGGCCTGAACCTCTACTCCTACGCCTCCGGCGACCCGGCAAACCGCTTCGACCCGACGGGAACGGACTGGGTCTGGAAGGGAGAGGATTGGGAAGAAATCCCTCCGGGCAACGATGTCCGGAAACCGCCGGCATTCTACAAGGGCTTGCGGCAGGGCGAGGTGTACGGCAGAAAAGAAGAAGAGGCCCTGATTTCTTCGTTCAACGCCGCCAACGTGAAGGGGATGCTGGGAGCTTCGGGAATCGCGCAGGCGTTCCGCCCCGTCGAACCGACCGCGACGCTCTCCGCGCTCATAGGTGAGATGCCCAGCAGGGCGATGGCTGACTACACGCTCCGCTGGAACAACGCTGAGCGCCGGTTCTATCCGGTATTTGACGTACATTATTTCGAATCGGAAGTAGACAGGTTCCTTGGCGACGCGACCAGGCTCGCGACGATGCCGATATGGTACGAACCGATAGCGTCCCGCATTTCGGGAGCTGGGCGTTGTATTGGTGGAGGGGTAGTGCTTGTTGCCGGCGTGGGGCTGTCCAAGACGGGAGTGGGGGCGGTCATAGGGGTCCCCGCGGCATTCTGGGCCGGCGACCAGGTAGGGACCGGAGTACTGGAGATATGCGGCGGCGGGGTCGCTCCCAGCCTCGGATCGAGGGCGGCGACTGCAGTACTCGGTCAAGGGGCCGGAGCGGAAATCGCCTCCATGGCTTACGACATCCTCCCGCCGTTCGCGGTCGCGGGGGTGGAGAGGGTGGTCGTGAAGGCCAAAATGGCAGGACCGGTTCTTACTCCAAGAGCTATAAGTCGCGGAGAGCAACTCAGAGAAATGTATGGTCAAAAGTACGTCGAGTACGCACGATTTCGAGAACAGGGTTTTAGTCCAGCCCAGTCTCTCTACCTCACCCATCCTTACAAAGGCACAGGGCATCACTTTCCCCTCAGGCAGGAACTGGCCCGCAAACTTGGTTTGCCCGAAAGCATTAAAGATAGTCCCTTGAACGTCCTCAAGCCATCTGGCATAAGCGTCGGCCGCTTCTATGAACTTCACTATCAGGTAGACCCTGCTTTCCACGGCGCGAGGTTCCCAAGGAAAATCGGGGGAATTTGGGCTGGTTCGGCAATCGGCTTGCAGAAGTACAGCTTTATGGCGACAATCTGGCATGGGACATCGATATCTTTGAAGATAGCGGTTGGGACCGGAGTAATTGGTGGTAGTTCCGCCGGCGTTTATTGGCTTTGGGAGGAGACGGAGGAGTGAAACTACGAAACTAGCATCGGTAGGCCCCCGCTGTCTACGGCCAAAAGGGACGTGTCTGGGAAGCAGTTGATGGGTTTTGAGGCGAGATTTGACGAATGAAAAGCAGTCTAGGGCCTGATCGCGTACAGGATTACGTCGGAGGTACTGAGGGCCGAGATCATTTTTTGGGGAATGATTCCCCCACGTGCTTTCGATCAGGACTCGGGGGCAAGGATAGAGAAGAAAGGTGAGTAGAGGTGAACCGGGAAAATGATTCTGGCGAATCCATAGTTATGAGATTTTCTCATGGTCTATGGATCGGGACTATCTCAAGCAAGTATGGCGATATTGAGCTGGTTCTCACCGGCACAGCGGATGGGCCGAAAAAGTCGCAACTTGAAGCCGTCAATAAAGTTATGCCGCATGCGGGGGAAACTATCGAGCGCCTGCGCCGTCGTCTGCCTTTTCCGTTTCTCTGGAAACCTGTACGATTGGCCCCCAACGACCAGGATCGTGTCGGCGTTCAGTTCCAACTCCGCTTTTTCAACCGTCTGGTGGTTCTTCTTGCGGATCCGGAGGGAGAGCGAGAAGACTGACAATATGACCGGAGTGCCGTCGACGCGATCCTCGCCCTGGTTTTTTCGGGGATGTTGCCGGCCGATAAAGCCAATGCGGTTTTTCTTGAGGGCGGGCGGCGGGCGAACTGGCGGGGGCGTGGAAAGCCCGCAGGGCGGAGAGAACCGCGCTGCGCGCGGCCGGATCCGCTTCGCGGGCTGCCGCCAGGGGCCTTGAACGCCTGGACGATCTGGCGTCGTTTGTCCGGCCTCATGGCAGGAAGCTGACCGGACCGCAGCTGGTAAAACTTAAAGCCGACCTGGCCAGGCACGACATCGAACTTATAATGGATATCACCGGGAAGCTTCCAGAAAGGGTTGGAGCTAGACATTCTATCCGGTTTGCCGGCGGGAAGATGAGGCACATGATATATGTGCGGCCCGGCGTATCGCGGTACGAGATGTTCCATGAGCTGCTGCACGCCAGGCATGCCAGGGAGATGGGGATAGGATATCTGAATCTGAGCAAGGGCGACAGGGAGCTTTACGTGTACCGGAAGATGAGAAGCATCTTCTGGGAGGTTTTGAGCGAGGAAGAGCGAAAGAGTGCACGGCGATACATCAAAGAAGTACTGAAGGAAGAAGGCGTATGTCCTGACATAATTGAGGCGCTAATTGCGGAGGAATAATCAAAAATGACCAGAGAAGAAGCCATAAAAACAGCTAGAG
>JAOACM010000281.1 GCA_026417845.1 Planctomycetota bacterium
CTCCCGGCCATGGCGGTGTATAAATATGCGGCAGGTTACCGGAGGCCGGGCCGGCAACGGCGCTGGCCGCGGCGGTCACGTCCGCCCGCGGGTTCCGGCCCTGGTGCGGCAAGGGAGGCACGATCATGAGTGGCTGGATGGAGCGCGAGAGAGGCGGCATGCGGGCGGCGGTCTCCGCAGCCACGTGGTGTCTGGCGGCCGTCTCGGCGGCGGGGGAAGGGCCTGCGCCCGCCCCGGTCAATCCGTATAACGGGAGCCAGGAGCGGGAGGAGATATTCGAGTTCGCGGAAAAGCCGAAGGCCGCCAGGGAGGGCGGCAAGTGGGTTATTACCTTTGCGTCCAAAGGCAAATGCGACGCGACGGTGGCGATCGTCGGACCGGACGGAAAGATCGTCCGCCGCCTGGCTTCCGGCGTGCTCGGTCCGAATGCCCCCTGGCCGTTCCAGCAGAACTCGCTCTCGCAGAAGGTCGAGTGGGACGGGCTGGATGACAGGGGAGAAAAGGCGCCGGAAGGCTGCAGGGCCAGAGTATCGCTCGGCCTTAAGCCGAAGTTCGAGATGAACATCGGCTATGACCATTACGACATACCGACCGGCAGCGGCTCCTGCCAGATGCCTGAGTTTTCGAAGAACGACAGGTATCTGGTCGGGAAAGGGGCGGGCGGCGAAATCTTCGTCCTCGGCACGCCCGGGGGCGGCTTCGTGGGCCGGGTATACAACAAGGACGGCAAATACGTCCGGACATTCTGGCCGCCGGCAGCGAAGGATGTCGAAAAGCTTGAAAAGTTCAAGCCGGCCAACCCGCGCGACGGATACAGGTTCGCGACAACGAAGTGGGGCGACAGGGTGCTGATGTGCGACAGATACGGTCCGGTGGGGTTCAATGGAGATGGGCGGCAGGTGCCGCTGCCCGATCACGGCAAGGCGATGTTCTTCGTGGCCGGGGTGGAGGATTATAAGCTGGAACCGTGGCCCGCCTCCGTACAGAAAGCCTCTCTCCATCCGAAGGTGCACGGATATTTCGGCGGCCATTGCCACCGGCTGGCAGCCGACAGATACCGCGAGGAGTTGTACGCCGGTTTCGGCGACTTCATCCGGTTCGACGGGAAGACGGGAAAGCTGGACGAGGCATGGCTGCCGAGGGGCGAGCTCCGCAGCGCGACGGAGGCGCACGTCGGGCCGGACGGGCTGCTGTACCTGCGAGTCGGCGGCGCCAACTACGGCCAGTGGGTGATCCGGATGGACCGGGACGGCAAGACGGTGCCGTTCACCGGCAACGGCGCCGCGCCCCTGCCGAAGGGGAAGTGGGACTTTTCCGGCAAAGGCATGTACTGCGGGGACGGGTGGTCGAAGGCGCTGCAAGGCCAGAACGTGATCGCGCTCTGGAACGGGATGATATCCACCTCGAACGTCCACGCGCGCGGGTTGTACGTATCGCCACGCGGCTTCATCGTGTGTACCGTAGGCGCTATGGACAAGACATGGGGCCTCAAGCACGGCATGCCGCCGGACTGGCCGACCGTCCCGAGCTACGCCGGGGCCGAGTGGCCGGTCTTCATGGCCCATTACACATCAGTTGTGCTCTTCGACAGGGATGGAAACGTCATTACCGCGAACGCCGTCGGCAGCACCGGCAACGGACACGGCGTGGCGATGGACCGCGACGGCAACGTATACGCCGCGATCGGCGGCCGCTGGCCGGATGTGCAGAAGAGCTACGAGGGCATCGTCAACGTGCCCGGGAGCCAGAGCCTGTGGGGGAGCTACGGGAGCCTGGTCAAATACCGCGGCGGACCGTTCCCTCTGGGCGAGTCGTTCTACGGCAGGGAGGTTCCGGCGGGATTCGCGAAACTGACCGGTTACCGGTCGGGGCCTTCCGGGATCAGAGGCGCCCTGTGGATATGGGGCGGACTGGTATGCCAGTGCCCGGACATCTGCACCTGCCACAACATACGCTACGACATGGATTACTTCGCGCGGCACTGGATACCGTCCAACCAGCTGTATTCGATAACTGTGCTGGACGCCAACGCCAACCGCATCGCCAGGCTGGGACGGTACGGCAACGTGGACGACACCGAAGAAGATCTGAAGGCCGGCGGCGACGGCCTGCGCTTCGTCTGGCCGCGAGCCGTGGCTGTCTCGGACACGGCGCTTTACGTGACCGACGTCGGCAACAGACGTATACTGAAGGCCGCTATACTCTACTCCGCCGAGGAGACCGTACCGCTCCAGTAGCGCCGGCCGCAGCGGTCTGCCAGGGCGGTTTTCCGGTCCCTGCCGGCCGGGCAGGAAGGACCGCGGCGCGCCGCGTCCGGAGGACGCCGGGATCGGGGCGGGCTTCCCGCGCCGGGTCCCGGCGCGCTGCAGGGAAGCACCATTGGCTGTCAGCGCTGAGGCGTCGCAACCGGTCCGTCGCGCGCGGGATGAAACGCGGCCGCATACGGATCGAAGGAGAATGTTCATGCCGATGATGAACGTGAACGGCGGAAGGAAGAGATGGGGCGCGGAGCGGATATCGGCCCTGCCGGTCGCGGCTGTCCTGATCTTCGCGGCCCTGCCGGCGGCCGCGCGCGGCGGGGAAACGGGCGGGAGAGGAGGCAGCGGGGGCGCGGGGGCGGGCGGCGAAGGGATCGTGCTCGCTACGCAGAGTCTCTGGCGCGCGTTTTTCGTCTGGCGCGAAGAGCTTGTCCGGTGGGAATCGGGCGAGCCGACCGCGGTCAGGCCCGGCGGCAAGGGAGGCCCGGCCATTCAGAAGGCGGAGGCGATGCCCGCCCCGACCGCGTTCCCGCCCGCCGGATGGGCCGATCCGTCCTTCGACGATTCCGGCTGGGTTCCGACCCCCGGCCCGATACTCCACGCGCCCTTCCGCCGCGACCTGGCCGCCATGTTTCTCCGCGGGAAATTCCTGGTCGCGGATCCTGCCGCCGCGGGGGCGCTCAGGCTCTCGCTGGAATTCCGCGGCGGGGCCGTCGTCTTCCTGAACGGAGTCGAGGTCGCGCGCGCTCATCTTCCGGCCGGCCCGCTCGGCCCGGACGCCCTGGCGGAGGACTACCCGAAGGAGGCATACGTCGGTGCGGACGGCTCGCTGCTGGCTCCCGATCCGAAGGGCGGCGAGCCGGAGGGCGCGAAGCTGCGCCTGCGGAAACTGTCGCGCGACATTCCCGCCCCGGCTCTGCGCAAAGGCGTCAATGTGCTGGCCGTGGAGATCCGGCGGGCGCCGACCGCCGAGGCGCTGTACACGGCGAAATCCGGCGAGAAGAGGCCGTGGTGGACGATGTGCGGATTCCATTCGCTTGAGCTGAAGGCTGCGGGGGCGGGCGTCTCCGGCGAGGCGGCCGCGCCCGGCAGGCCGGCGCTGACTCCCGGCAATCCGCTCGTCGAATCGTTTTCGACCGATCCGGCCGAACCGGCGGAAGCCGCGAGGCCGGTCCGGATCGCCGGCGCGCGGAACGGAGCGTTTTCCGGGGTACTGCTGGCGAGGTTCGCCGGATCTGCAAGGGGGCTGAAGGTGGAACCGTCCGATCTGAAGTCCGATGGCGGCGGAACGATACCCGCATCTGCAATACGGGTGCGCTTCGCCGCGGTCGGCGACGCCCCGCCGCCGGGGAGCGCCGGCAGGAGGAAGCCGGGCGCCGCCTGCCTCGGCGCGCTGCTGGAATCGCCGCCGGCTGAGATCGCCCCTCCGGCGGGTTCCGGAGCGGGCACGCTGCCGGTCTGGCTTACGGTGTCGGTCCCGACCGGGGCGAAGGCCGGGCTGTATCGCGGTTCGGTCGCGATTCTGGCCGACGGCCTGGCGCGGGTCGAGGCGCCGATGGAACTGAGCGTCGCGGACTTCGTATTGCCCGACCCGAAGGACTTCGCGTCCTACGCCGGCCTGATCGAGTCGCCCGAATCTGTGGCGCTTCAGTACAACGTGCCGCTCTGGTCCGAGGCGCACTGGAAGCATCTGGACCGCGTCTTCTCGTACCTTGGAAGCGTCGGCAATAAAATCCTCTTCATTCCGCTGATAGGGCAGACCAACCTCGGCAACATGCATACGATGGTCAGATGGATAAGGAAGCCCGACGGATCGTGGGACCACGATTTCTCCGTGGCGGAAAAGTACCTCGACATCGCCGTCAGACACTGCGGGAAAATCCCGGTGATCGTGCTGGACGTCTGGACCGCGACGCACGGCGGGGGCGGGTTCGGTAAGGTGGAGGAACGCGGGAAGAACGACAAACCCATGGTTTTCACGGAGCTGGACCCGGCGACCGGAGAGATGAAAATATCTCAGGGGCCGGACTGGGGATCGCCGGAGAGCAGGGCTTTCTGGAAGCCGGTGCTTGAAGGCATGTTGAAGCGGCTGGCGGAGAGGGGGCTGGAAAAGTCGGCGGCGCTCGGCACCGCCTGCGACCGCGTGCCGAGCAAGCAGGCGTTCGACGATCTGGAGGCGGCCGCGCCGGGGCTGCCGTGGGTCATACACGCGCACGGCTACACGACGAGCCTCAACGGACGCAGGTGCCGCGAGGCGGCCAGCGTGTGGGGTATAAAGGAGCCGCGGCTGCTCTCCGAACCGAACTACTCGCCGGGCTGGAAGAAGGATATCTTCTCGCCGGTCTTCCCGCGCTACGGCGCCGGTTCGATGGGCCACGTCCGGCAGGACTCGCCGATCGGCGTCTTCCACGCGCTGACTGAAGCCTACCAGGCGTCCGGCTACAGCGGCCTCGGCCGCGCCGGCGCGGATTTCTGGCCGGTCGTTGGCGCGGGCAGGGCCGGCGCAAACAAGGGCGGAAGCTCCGTGATTTCCCGCGTGCCCACCTGGGACCGCCCGGGGCCGCCAACCATGACCAACCACATGTTCCTGTTCCCCGCGGCCGACGGCGCCGTCGCCACGGTGCGCTTCGAGCTGCTCAGGATGGGGATTCAGGAGGTCGAGGCCCGAATATTCCTCGAGAAGATGCTGCTGGACAAAGACAAGCGCGCCGCGATGGGCGACGATCTGGCCGGCCGCGCCCGCAGCCTTCTCGACGAGAGGACAATCTGGATACGCCGCGCGAAACTGGATACAAGCGTCATGTACTCAGTCGGGACCGACGCGAGCTGGCTGGGCTACGCGCAGGTTGCGCCCGATCTCGCGAGGCGGCTGTTCGAAACGGCGGCCGAGGCGGCGAAGAAACTCGGCGCGCAACGTTAGAGCCTGTCCGGAAACCCGCCGCCACGAAGCTTATGGCCTTGCGATCTTGACTTCGCGGCCTGCGACGCCCGAGATTTCCATTGCGTCCAGCCCGAATCCAATCCGGAGGTTCTGGACACGGGCTCTAATATTCCGATGCACGATGTGCTGGCGAAAGGGATGGCTAGAACATCCTGATATTACTGGAGGGATCAAAAAATTTCGGCGCACTATTTATCGGCAATCAAGTGCAGAACAAGAACTTATGCTATAACACGAGGGAACAGACGGCACATGTTACAAGCCTTTGCTTAAAAACATGTTGCGACCTTTGCACTGAGTGGAGCGATGGGGAGAGAGGAGTACTAATCCATGAAAAGAATTAAGCTTACAATAGAATACGATGGGACGGCGTACGGCGGGTGGCAGTATCAGGAAAATGCACGGAGTATACAGGGGGAATTGGAAAAGGCTGTCAAAGCTGTTACAGGCGAAAGTGTTAGAGCACATGGGGCAGGCCGAACTGATGCTGGCGTCCATGCCTTGGGGCAAGTTGCACATCTGGACCTTGTATCAGACTTCCCTTTACGCAAACTTCCCTCAGCTCTTAACGCCCATTTGCCGAAAGATATAGCAGTGGTGGAGGCGGAGGAGGCGCCTGGCGATTTTCACGCGAGGTATTCGGCAAAAGGGAAAATATACAGGTACCGGATACTGAACAGGAAAGAGCGCGGGGCGGTAGAGAGGGATTACGCTGCTCATGTCGGCTGGGACCTCGACCTGGAGGCGATGCGAGCAGCGGCCGAGATTCTGCTGGGCAGGCACGACTTTTCGGCTTTCACGACCGACTTGTCGGGAACCAACCGTGATCGTGCCGATGAAGGACGTCGTCCGATGGACCCGGTCAGGGAGATGCGCCGGATCGAGATATCTGCCGTAGGGCGCTATCTCGATATGGAATTCGAAGC
>JAOACM010000282.1 GCA_026417845.1 Planctomycetota bacterium
GGTCAGGAGGCGAGGGCCAGGCGGTTGCGACCGACGGCGCGGTAGCGCGGTCTGGGCATGTTCCAGTAACGCTCAGCACGCCCATCCTCGCTCAAATACGCAGCCCTCACCTGCGACACAGCCTCCGACCGGCGGACCGGCGGAATCCCCGCGCAAAATCGCTCGACGCGCAGTTTCCGGAGCTGGTAAAATAAAAAGTATCCGGGACCGCGCCGGTTCGGGACGGCGCGGCGCTTGGCGGTTTGGAACCACGATTGGCGGCATGGAGCCGGAGGGGAGCTGGCGAGGTGGAAAAGCAGGTACGCGGAGCCCCGAAGACCGCCGGGAGCGGCAGCCATGGGGCGGACGCGAAGATACGCACCGCCCTGAATCTGCTGAACGAAGTCCGCACCGAGCTGGCGCGGAAGCTGGCGGATTATGTGATCGCCAACGGACGGCGCATAAAGGACGAAACATCGGGCGAGGATTCCTATGGCTTCGCCCTGCACCAGATGGATGAACTGTTTCTGATAAAGCTGAACATCATCGAGCGCGCCATGGCGGAGCTGGCCCGCCTCGATGTCCGCGAAACCTCGACTACCTACGAGTGCATCGAGGTGTCGGCGAAGCGGGAAGAGCTGCCGCAGCGGGTTGCCGACGCCCTGGCCGAGCGCGGGGACTCCGCCCTCCTGGGGATCGCCGTCCTTGCCGCCAGCGCGGAAAAGGCCGACCTCCTCCTCGTCACGAACCGGGAGGAGAGGCCTCAGCAGTAGCTCCGTGCGTCTCATCCGCCCGGCGACATCCGCGCGGATCCGAATGTCTTACTTTATCTCGCACGCGGCCTCCGCTGCGAACGTCATATCCGCCACTACGATCCGGCGGTTCTTGCGGTCGGCGATATACAGTCTGCCGCCGCCGGCGGCCACGGCGTTCGGGGAAGCCAGGGGTATGGGAGGCGAGGCGACCGGGCCGTTCGGCCCGGCCGAGTCCACGTTCCCGTACCCGCCTACGCGAGTCAGCTCGTTGCCGGCCGAATCAAGGGCAGTTACCCTGAACCGGAATACATCGGGGACCCAGAGCCGGCCGAACTCATCTATCCCGAACCGGCTGGTGAGACACGAACACGTCGGGTCGCCGGAATTCTCCGTGCGGCTGGCAGCCAGGGCGAACCCTCGGTAGACCCACTTGGCGCCGGAGGCCCATACGACGTTGCCCAGCAATCCCGTGCGGTACTCGGCTGCGTCGGCCGGAACGCCCTCCGGTCTCGGATTCACGCCGTCTTTTTTCGGCGTTCCCCCCGTCCAGAACCGTCCCCCCTCGGGGCCGAATTTGAAGATGTTGCCGTAATGATAGAGGTAATTGTTCAGGTACATGGCGTTCCACGGAGGGTCCGGAGGTTTGCGCTGGGGCCAGCCGCCGTACCAGGCGCTCGAGGCCGGGTAAGTCCGCTCCCAGGCGTACGGCGGCAGCTGGCCGGCCAGTTCGTCAGGGTACAGGTTCTTCGGATCGTGGACGTTCACGCCGATGTATATGTTGCCGTCCCGGTCAACGGCGATACCGTTCGCCGAGTCGGTAGGGATATCCGCGATAACGCTTTTCTTCTTCAACTTGCCATCCGGGCCGAACACGTGGAGCTGCTGCGGCTTCAGAAACTCCTCGAACACGTATATGTCGCCGTTCGGAGCCACCGTCACCCCGCGTACCCCGACGTGGGGGAGACCTGCCCGGTATGGCACCTCTATCTTGTTGGTACCTGACCCGGGGAAGTTGGCCGGTTTGCCTTCACCAGTGAACCGGCACAATGCATTCGTACCGTAGCCCATCAGGGCGTAGACGTTTCCTTCCCTGTCCACGGCCGCCTCCGATGCCGCCAGGAACGGCGCGATCCTGTCCGAGGCCAGGTCCACCTTGACGACCTTCCGCACAAAATCTCCGACGTACAGGCGGTTGCGCGCCGGGTCGGCCGCCAGGAACAGGGGACTCGTGAAACCTTCGGTCGCATCCTTCCTGAGGATATCCTCGCCGGGAACCAGTTTGTCGCCCTCATCGAGGAGCGGGAGAAGCGCCGGTTGGCCGTAGGCTCGCGAACAGCTCAGCCACAGCTTCGGCGGCCCGGAGCCGGCATCCAAGGCGATCAGCGGACGGTAACGGTAATTGCTGAACTCGTACCGCGCGATCTCCTTCCCACCGATCGCCTTATCGAACTTTACGATCGAATAAGGCTTGGGCGGCTCGTGCTTTCCGGTAAGCGGCTGCGCGGAGCTTCCGACGTAAAGCGCCGTTCCCTTCGGATGGACGCAGAAGAACCCGGGATGCGCCACGCGGGTTTCTCCCAGAAATCTGCCTCCGGCGTCAAAGGCGGCGATGCGGTTGTTCCCGTAATCCGCCACGTAAACGTTTCCATCGTCGTCGGTGACGATTCCTCTCGGATCGTTCAGGTGTTCGCCGCCGGTTCCCGGTTCGTCCGGCTTGCCGATAAACGGTTTCGGGTATTCCTTCGAATCCCACGTCGTCCTGCCGATACAGTGAATCCCCTTCGGGGGGTTGCCTTCCGTACCCATGCCGGCGAAGTAGATCGTTTTGCCGTCTGGGCTCAGGGCGATCTGCTGCGGGCGGAGCCCCGTGGAGTAGCGGTGGTAGGGGCCGAGAGGCGGACCGATGAAACCGACTTCGGGAGGCGTCGTGCCATCGCACTTCAGTACCAGTGCGTGGCGGGGGACGATCTGGTCGGTCCAGTTATTGCCCCCGGAGGCGAAGACGATCCATCCGTCCCTGCTCACGGCCAGCTGCTGCGGTTGTATGCCGGCCAGGTACGGCGCCGTGTCCGCTATGTATGCGCTGTAGACGATCGGTACCTCGCTGCCGTCGGCAAGCCGCAGTCGCTCCAGTCCGCGGACCTGTTCCTTCTTCAACCCTGCGGGAGACGGCAGTATGGTCCGGAGGTACTTGCCCTCGCGCGATAGGGCATAGATGCAGGCCCCGCCAGCCTTATCGCTGCTGGCCAGGACATAGAGCGTTCCTTCGGGACCTACGCCCATGGCGTGCGGCGGGAGCAACGTCGTCCTCGCCGGGATGAAGCGGTTCAGCCTCGCCCCGACCCCGATCCGCACCCGGACCCTGAACGGGCCGCCCGCTGCCGGCCGCCCTTCGTCGTCGCGCATGTCCCACTCGATCCGCTGGCTCAGCGAATCCTTTCCAAACGGCGACGGGGCGTTCGCACCGAGCAGCCCGGCGGCCAGATGGCGCACTACAGATCCCTTGGCGTCGAGGACGGCCACCTCGACGTCCGTCGCCGCCGAGACCGCGAAGGTTATCGTTACCTTATCGCCCTGTCGGGATGCCTCGGGTTTGGATGCGAAGGTCACAGGCTTCGCCTTCTCCGTCCCGCCCGCCACCGGCGCCTCTCCTCCTCCGGCGATCCGTCCGACCGCCATGACGGCCGGCAGGACGGTAAGCATCGCCAGCGTCCGACAAACTTGCCGCCATCCTCTTGCCCTTCCCTTCCCCCACAAAGCGGGGCGGCGGAACACCGAATCTCCGAACGGGATCCCACCCATATGTCTGCACCCCCCTTCGTTCCAAACTGCCCTCCGGGCGCATCGGGATCGGCGCCGACAGGCATCGCGCCGGCGCGCCAGCCCGGACGATGGGCGCTCAGGCGATATCCGCCGTCCACCGGCCGCGTCGGTATCCGGCCTCATCGCATGGCGCTTCCGAAAAACTCCAGCACATGCGCCAGCGCGTACAGCATCCACGCCTGTCCCCATCTCATATACTCGACGCCGTTGACCAGGAACCTCCCGCGTCTGTACGCGAATCTTCCTCCACCGGAATACATGCGCCGCATGGTCCAGTCAAAGACTTTCCGGGCGGCGGCCTCGCAGCGCCCGTCGGATTTCGCCAGGCGGCAGAGCGCAACGATGGCCGAAGCCGCCGAGTGTATATCGTATGGCAGGGGACGGTCGGCGAAATAAAACGGTTCGCCGGAAGGACCGATCAACCGTTCGAGATAGAAATCGAGGCCCCTGCGGATGGGCCTGACGAGCGACTCGTCACGCAGCGCGAGCCGGCAGTCTTCGAGCGCCATAAGGTTATAGGCGGTGTGGAAGCCGTCTATCCACCGCTGGTTGTGGTCGAGGCCGTAGGGCCAGGAGCCGTCGGAGGCCTGGCCGGCGACGGAGAAGCGGATGGCGGCGAGGGCCGCGGCCCGGGCTTCGTCCGGCAGCGATGCCTCCCCTTCCATCGCTTCCTCCAGCGGCGGGACGGCCGACATGCGCGCCAGAAACGCCGCGGCCAGCAGGTTGGCGTTGTGGACGCGCAGCCCGTCGCCGGGCGTATATGGGAAGCAGTCCCCTTCGGGATATCGTCCCCGATGGAAGGCTGTCAGGATCGCCCGCGCCGCGGCGCGCGCCGTCCTGAGCGCCAACGCGTCGCCGGTCCGCTCCCACGCATCCATGCACGCCGCGCCGGCGAATGAGGTGACCACGATGTTGGGCGTTCCGGCGCGCACAAAGAAGCTGCGCGACTGCCAGTCGAACGGATAGCCCCACGCGCGCCCCGCCCCGCACGGGACCGCCGCGGCATCCAGCAGGGCCAGGAGCGCGCGCGCCTCGTTCAGCAGCCTGTCGTCGGCGAGCACCGGGTACGCCCGCAGGCAGGCCGAGGCGACCAGCGCCAGCGTCTTGGCGTTGCGCGTACGCGGCACGAACAGGAGCGGCCGGAGATTCACCGGACAGAGCTTGTGCAACTGTATCCACGCCTGGCGGCAGCGCGCGGAACGGTAGAGCGGCGTCAGCCGGAAGAGCCGGCTGCCGAGGGCGTCGAAGGGATCGTATCCGGCGAAACCCTCCAAGCGCATCCGGTCGAGCGTCTCGCGAAACACCTGGACGTGGTCCGATGAGCGCAACGGCCGTCCTCCATATCCGGCCATCGCCGGGCGCATCATGCCGGTCCGCCGGCCGGACTGGCGCGGTTCCCCGATGCCGCAACCGGCCTCGCCCGCCGGCCACGGCGATCGGCTTTGGCTGGCACGGTCTGCTCCCCTGGCCCTGTCCGGAGTGCCGGGCGCGCGGTCCTTCCAGCGGCCGCCCGCTCCGGTCCCCGCCGGAGCCGGGCAAACCGCCACCCCGCCGTTTACGACGCCGCGTCTTCCATCACCGCACCGGTGAACCTGGCAATGGTGGCGGCCACCATTATCAGCCGCGGGCGCGAAGATTCCGGCCACTCCATTATGCCACTTACGGATTCAGCAAACGCTACGTGCGGGTTGGGCGAACGGCTGTACCTCGCAACTACCTTGCCCGGCTCGAACGGACCGAATGGGCTGGCCGGCAGATTGTTCGCGATCCCGGCAGCCGCGGAGACTGGAAGCCCCCTGGAGCCGCATATCCTGAGCGCCACGAACGCCATGAAGCCGAGTATCTCCTCGTAGAGCGACTTGAGCTTTTCGTCCGGGATCCCGGCGGTCAGCCGTTCCATCTCGGCCCCGTGCCTGGCGCACCACTCCGTCCATTCCGCCGTCACTTCCCGTCCGCGGCTGATCTCCACCGCGTCCCCGCCGCCTTCGGAAGGGGCCCCGCGAAGCACTTCGAAAAGGAACTTACGCGAATATTCCAGCAGGAAATCGCGCATCAGGCAGCCGAAAGCCGGCGGTCCGCCTTCCGGCCCTTCGTCGTCCGTCATGCGAAGACCTCCGTTGGCGACCCGGTGCACGGCATCTCGGACGGCCGATATCGCGTCAGGGCGATCCGCTCCGGGGCGCGGCAGGCGGCGGGTGTCCGCGGCCGGGCGCCGCGCGCCAGGCCCGTCAAAGCGCCAGCATTTTAGTTATCGCCGACCTGATCCACTCGAGTTCTTCCCGCGACAGCCCGGCCCCGAAGCTCAGCGTCGCCTTGTCGGACCTCGCCAGCAGCGCCTCTCCACCCGGCACGAACGAAGGCCCCTTCTTTTTCGCGCCTTCTGCCTTGCCAATCAGCAATTCCTCCAGTTCGTCGGCCGGGATGGAGGTCGTCTTGCTCAGCAATATGCCTTTGACAGTCACTCGAAGCTCCCGTGGCGATGCCTCTACCGTCGTCCGAGACACCGCAGCCCTTATGGTCCCGCCAGCCACCGCGACCAGCGG
>JAOACM010000283.1 GCA_026417845.1 Planctomycetota bacterium
GCGCTGCCCGGATGGCGGGCCGGGACGCAGCCGCGAAAGTATCCGGTATACCGCCGGATTCCCGAAGGCGCCGGGAAAGTCCTCCTCTCCGAACTGTTCCCCTCGCGTATAGATACCGCAAAGGGCCCCCTTCGTATAGACGGCAGCTTCAACGGCGGACCGTTGCGGCTGGGGCGGACCGTCGTAGAAAGAGGACTCGGGCAGTGGATCGAGTCGGACATCCGCTACGAACTCGACGGCCGCTTCCGCAGGTTTACCGCCATGGTGGCGATAGACAGCGAGGGGCGGGAGAAGATAAGCAGGGCGCGCGCCGACGCGGAGCGAACGGTCTTCATGGTGCTGGCCGACGACCGCATTGTCGCTCAGACGCGCGAGCTCATTTTCTCCGACGGGCCGCAGAAGATAGAGGCGGATATAACCGGCGCGGGGAGCATCACCCTGCGGGTCCGCAGGGCGACCCCGCAGGGCTGGCTCTACGGTCCCGTAGCATGGGGCGAGCCGACGGTTCACCGTTGAGCGCTGCCTTGTCGCATAAAGGCCGTAAGGCTTGGCATGCAATGGGTTGCGCTGCGCCGCTCCGCCGGAAGCATTCGCGCGCGACGCATTACTTTACGTGGAGTTGCGATTTTAATTGCGCAATAAAGCCATTTAGCGGCGATCCTGACGGCGCGTACTGTACGCGCCGCGCATCGCGATATCCGGCCGGAAGCGCTTGCGTATCCCGGCGGGCAGCCGACTGCCGGAGTACGCCACCCCAATGGCATGGATGGGCGCGGCCGGCGGGTACCTGTTCGCCGCTCTCGAATAGAGGCCGCTGCCAGCGGCGCGCCCGGACCGGGGCGACAACAGGCGCCGGGGACGGAGCGCTTCAGCCGCTGTGTCCCGGCATGGGCGGCGGCAGGCGATTACGCCGGCGGCGACCGCAATCCGCCCGGGGAAGCCCGCGCCCGTTAAAACCTACGCGCCCTTCGCCGCCTCGCCGGCCGCTCTCTTCTCCGCCGCCTTCTCCTTCACGAACCTGCGCCACTCGTTCAGTATCAGCTCGTAGCGGCACAGTCTCATGCCGGTGTATATGCAGTTGCTCGTCGAGAAGATGTAGCCGCCGCCGGGGGAACCGTGCTCGAGGCAGTACCGGGCGGAAGCGACGCATTCCTCTTCGGTGCCCGTGTCCAGCTTCCCGCAGTTGACGTTGCCGATCAGGCACACCTTGCTGCCGTATTTCGCCTTGATTTCGGCAATATCCACTCCCGCCTGGGGGTCGAGCGAATGCAGAGCATGGGGACCGGCCGCCACAAGGTCCTCGATGATCGGCATTATGTTGCCGTCTGTGTGCTTGATGACATAGTAACCCATCTCGCGGTAGCCCTTCACGAGGCGCGCCAGAAAGGGCGCCACGAACTTTCCGAGCAGGCGCGGCGAGAGGAAGGGACCCGAATTGAAGCAATAATCGGCGCATAGCGCGAAGCCGTCGAGGCTGGTACGCTTCTTCAGCCGCTCGGCGCGGGCCAGCGCCCTGTCAACCCTCGCGGACGCCTCGGTCAGCACCGCCTCCGGCTCCTCAACCAGCCTCGCCGAGAACTCCTCCATTTTGTCGCCCGCCGGGATGCCGAATGTGGCGTCGCCGTGGAGCATGAGGAAGTACCTGTCGCCGCTAATGTCGCGGATCAGGTCCGCAAGGCGGCATATTTCGTCCTCGTCGCCGGGGTTCGGATGCAGCAATATCGCGGAATGCTCGAACCGTTCGGCCGTGTACAGGTATATGCGCGCCATGTCCTCGCGGTGCAGCTGCCGCTCCTTTTCCTCCATCTGCTTCCACTGGGAATAGTGCCTGTGGGAGGGATGCACCTTGCCGAAAGCCTCCATGGTGAGATAGAAGACCAGTTCGAAGTGCGGAATGCCCAGCGGAGGCTCCCTGCCCTCAAGTGCCGCGATGAAGTTCTCCCTCGGAGTAATCCCGCTCTCTGCCATCGGATGCGTCCTCCATTCAGATCCCAAAAAAACCGGCCGCAGATCTCTGAACCCGGAAGGTGGCGCTCTTCCCATTCGGAGGTTCCAGGACAGGCACTCAGAGCTTATCCAGAAGCCTCCGGCCGGATCTGGCGCTCCGCCGCAGAAGTTCCGGCCGCCGCCAGGAGTTTCCGGACAGGCTCCCAGATATCACCCAAAAACCCCAGCGCAAAGCTTATGGCTCGATGGCAACCACCCTTCCGGCGGGATGTTTCTGGACGGACTCTTAAAGCCCGTACCAGAACTCCCCCGGCGCCCGGGTTTCCCCGGCGCCCCGTCCGATCCGGCCGGAGGTCTCCGGGCAGGTCCCCGGCCGGGGCCGGCATCGCGCCGCGTGGCGGAAGCCGCGTGCGGTCCGCCCCGGCGCCGAACCCGTCCGTCTGACGCGCATCGGCCGGCGGTTCCGGCCGGATGCCTCTCCTCATCTTTCTCTGAACGCCTCCGCCGGCCCGTACGGCGCCAGGCCCGTGGTAATGTACGGATTTATCGCGTAATCGTCCCCCTCCCGGTGCGCGAAACGCCACATACGCGCCAGGAGCTCCCGCCCGATCCCATCGAGCGACCTGTCGGACGCGAGGTTGACCGTTTCGTGCGGGTCGTCCCGCAGGTTGTACAGTTCGTCGAAATCGAAGCCGTTGTAGATGTACTTCCACTCATCCGTCGTTATTGACCGCTGGGTGTAATAGAGTTCCACGCCGTTGCATTGCGTGCATATCTCCTCGCGCCAGTCCGGCGGCTCGCCGCCTTTCAGGAACGGGACGAGACTGCGGCCTGTCAGATCCGGATCGGGAACGCCTCCGGCCAGCTCGATCAGCGTCGGCCCGATATCGGCCAGCGAAACGAACCTGCCGACCCTCCGGCCGGCGCCTTTTGTGCCGCCCGGCCACCGGACGACCATCGGCACGTTGTACGCCCCGCGATAGCAGGGTATCCCCTTCGTGAACAGGCCGTGGTCGCCGCAGTAATCTCCGTGGTCGGCGCAGTAGATTACGACCGTATCTTCCGCCTGGCCGGTGTGGTCCAAGGCATCCAGCAGCAGCCCTAACATATCGTCCAGATATGTGCACAATGCGCGGTAGTGGCGGATGCCATCGCGGATCTCCCGGTCGGAAAGCTGGCCCCAGAGCTGCTGCCTCATGCGCCGGACCACGGCCGGCTTCGAGGACGGATCCCCGAAAAAGCTCGGCGGGAGCTGCACCTCGTCGAGCCTGTACATATCCAGGTATTTCCTGTGGGCGAAGTACGGATCGTGCGGGGCGGTCATGCCGACGAACAGGCACCATGGCCTGCCGTCGGACGCCAGCTTCGGCAGGGCGTCGAGCGCGCGGTGGACGGTTTCGTCGTCGTGGTGCTTCTGGCCGTCCGGGATGGTCCCGTACATCCGGTAGGTCCCGTATCCCGGCCGGAGTATCTCGCCTTCGCCCCGTTCCGCTTTTTCCGGCCGCGAGGCCAGCTCGCGAAACTTATCCCACTTGCTGGATGGGTAGAGCTTATGACCGTTGACGAGGAGCTCCTCCCAGCCGCGGTCCTTCGGCGATTCCTCGACGCTCACGTGCCATTTTCCCGACCACGCCAGGCGGTAGCCGAGCTTCGCCAGGTCTTCGCTCCAGCACCTGACGCCCGGCTTAAGTCCGCGGCTGAGCGCCATCTCGTTGCAGACATTGTTCCAGACCCCGTGCCGCGACGGATAAAGTCCGGTCATCATCGTGGCGCGGGACGGGCAGCAGTGCGGGGAGGGACAATACGCCTGGTCGAATATTACGCCTTCCCGACCCATGCGCTTGACGTTCGGCGCCACGACCGGGCTTTCCGGGAGCACCGTATCGCCGCGCTGATGGTCTGTCATGCAGATCAGTATGTTGGGTCGTCTTTCCGGCATCGGGTTCCGCGCTCCAGCAGGGTATCCGCGCAGGCTGACCGGTACGCCTCGGGCACCGGCCCCGCGCCCGGACAAACGTTTACTTTCGACAAAGCAGGCAAGGCATTGTAGTTATAGAATCTGCTCCGTACGGCGCAAGGAATTCGGGGGGTGCGCGGCGGCGGGAGCGCCGATACGGAGGGGCTGGAACGTAATTGTTTGCCGTCCCATATATGGGACACAGGGGCGCGGAGCATATGCGGCAGCGCTATTGCCGCCACGCTCGAGCGAACCGGCAGCAGGCGGCAATACCTGCCTGAACCCGGCAGACAATTACACCGGAACCGCCGAAGCAAGGCCGGCGGGCGATAAAACCGGCGCGGAGGAAAAGCGGGAACATGGCGCGCGGCGGTCTGTTCGATCCAGCGAGAGGACGTCCCGGGCACCAGCGCGGCGGGGGGGCGCCGGCTGGCGGCGGCGCGTCCGGCGGAGCGTCCGGCGGAGCGGCTGCAGGTGGCAGATCGGCGCCACGCGGCGCGCGGCAAAATGCCGGCGGAACGCCCGGGGCGGACGCCGGCGGAAACCTGTTCGACGTTGCCGGCCCAGGCAGCGACAGGGCGCGGAGCCTCCCGCGTGCGCTGACCGTTTCCCAGCTGACGGCTATGATCTCCGAAACCCTGGAGGGAACCTTCCCGGCGGTATGGGTCGAGGGCGAGGTGTCCAACTTCCACAGGCATTCGTCCGGGCACGTATACCTGACGCTGAAGGACGAGGATGCGCAGCTGGCCGTCGTGATATGGCGGTCCGTCGCGGCCAGGCTTCGGTTCCAGATCAGGGACGGCGATAAAGTGCTCGCCTCCGGCCGCATATCGGTGTACCGGCCGCGCGGGCAGTACCAGCTTATAGCTGAAAAGATCGAACCGGTCGGGCTGGGGGCGCTGCAGGCCGCCTTCGAGGAACTGAAGCGGAGACTGGCCGCCGAAGGTCTGTTCGACCAGCGTCGCAAAAAGCCGCTCCCGGCCTTTCCGCGCCGCATAGGGCTCGTGACCAGCCCCGAAGGCGCCGCGGTGCGCGACATGATAAAAGTGATCCGCTCCAGGTGGCCGAAGGTCGAGCTGATACTGGCGCCGGTCCGCGTCCAGGGAGAGGGCGCCGCGGAGCAGATAGCCCGCGCGGTGGAGAACTTCAACCGCCTGGCTTGCGCGGACGTCCTTATAATCGGCCGCGGCGGCGGCTCGATCGAAGACCTGTGGGCGTTCAACGAGGAGCGTACCGTACGCGCCGTGGCCGCCTCGCGCATACCGACGATATCGGCGGTGGGGCATGAGGTGGACGTGACGCTGTGCGACCTGGCCGCGGACGTGCGCGCGGCCACTCCATCGAACGCGGGCGAGATCGTGGTGCCGGTGATGGCCGAGGTGGAGGCGCGGCTGGACGAACTCGGATCGAGGCTTACGGCGGCGGCCGGCCGGACCATGGAGACGCGCCGCGAAAGGCTCCGCATGCTGGCATCCCTGATATCGCCCGCCCGCGCCCTCGACCGCGTCAGCATGCTCGGCCAGAGGCTGGACGACCTGTCCTCCCGCATATCGGCCGCGGCGGCATCACGCCTGCGCGAGCGGAAAGATGCGATCCTGCGCATGGCGGGACGCCTGGACGCCCTCTCCCCGCTCAGGGTGCTCTCCAGAGGCTACTCGATAACGCGGCGCGCGGGACAGCCCGCCCCGCTGCTGTCGGCGGAAGGCCTCGCGGTCGGGGACAGGCTCGAAACGCTGCTGGCGAAAGGGAAGGTGATATCGAGGGTCGAGGGGAGGGCGGACAGGCCGGGTCCGGCATGACTGCCCGGCGGCAGACGTGCGCGCGCGGCGGAAGGCGGCTGGGAGCCGGTTGCGTCGTGGACCCGGAGGAGCGGCTGTCAGAGGGAATGCGGTGGTCAGTCGCGGAGAGGGCACGCACCCGTTTGCCTCGAGCGCTCTCTGAATGGCGCTTGCGGGTAAAAATCGCAAAAACGCTGTCTGGCTGGGAGCGTGTCCGCTCTGAAGAGCTGGGGTAAGCCCCCTCGCTGCCCGCGCAAACTTCCCTCCCGTCGGGGGACAACGCAACCGGCTCCCTTACCGAATATCTTGATTTTGCAAGTACACATGATATAGTAAGCTTTGCTCGTTACTGGAGTTTCGGAGCAGGTGGAATCACTCCA
>JAOACM010000284.1 GCA_026417845.1 Planctomycetota bacterium
GCTCTTCACAGTCCACTCCGATATACAGGCACTCGTCGTCCGCCAGCAGGTACACAAATGTCCTGTTCTTCTCGACCTCGGTGGATGGCATCTGCAGGTCGAGGTAGCGGAGAACCGCCGGCGCAGCGGATTTCCACAAGGGGTCCTTCAGGTCGCCGCGGATCTCGGGCCCCTTCGGAACGTGCCTGACGCCGGCCACGCAGCCGCCGAGCAGCGGCTCCAGCTCCCCGGCGCGCACCGGCAACCCCGGCAGCGTCGCCGCACGGGCGCTTGCCTCAGCCTCCCGCCTCCGCGCCGCCGCCTCGGCCCCGGCCCCGGGCTTTATCGCCCGGATATTCTCCGGAACATCCGTCCCAACCGGCACGAACAGGCGGCCGAACAGGCTCGGATGCGGCTGGAAGTACGGGATGCACCCCGACTGCCGCCAGGCGGTGTACCAGTGCGAATAACCGTGGTAACCGGGGCGTATGTTGGCATACCGCTTGTCGGTCCGCATCCGGAAGAAGTTGGCGCGCCAGAACGCCGGCATCTTCGCAACATCCTCGAACAGCGAGGCGAACGGTATCTTCGTCTCTACCACCCAGTACCCCTCGTAGCGCCCGACTTTCGCCTCCAGCCCTTCCAGCTTCTCCAGCGGCCTGCCGTCGCAGTCTTCCTCACTCCCGGAGTACATCCGCAGCCACTTCGCGCCGTTCGGGTTGATCTTGATCAGCAGCCACGGGCTGCCGCCCTTCCGGGTGTGCCAGCGATTGGGCGAAGCGGCCAGCAGTATGCTGACGTGATCGTCTTCGGGCACCTTATCGCTGTACTCCCCGGTCCCGACCGTCTTCATATCTCCTATCTGGCGACAATGAAACAGGACATAAAGCGCCTCGGCATCGCATACGGTCTTTACCTTCGTCCAACTCGTAGGGTAGCCCGGCACCGTCGGATCCGCCCAGCTGAATTCCAGCCAGTCGCCCGCGCCCCACGCCTCGTCGTCCATCTTCCCATCCAGGACCGGCGCCTTGTCCACCTTCACGGCCAGCGCCACCGGTTCGGCGAAGGCCGTCTGCAGGTCTTCGCGCGTCAGCTCCTGCCCGGACGCCGCGACGCCACCCATAGCCGCCGCGAGCGCTACCGCCGCTATCACGGCTTTCGATATCCAACACCCCGACATTTTGCGCCCTCCTGTATCCCGCGGACCGCGATCCCGCCCCCCCACCGAATCCTTCCCGCCCCCGGAGAACGCTGCCCCCTTCGCCGGGGCGGCTCCCCGGCAGCCATCCCCGGATCCAAGCTTTGCCCCTGCTGCCGCTCGCCTCCGTTTCGCCGGACTGCTACCACGCAGCCCGGCCGGACGTCGTTCCTTCCGGTCAATCGGGCTTGTCCTTCAGTTCGGCCTTCTCCGGAACGATTTTCAGAGCCCACGCCTCCCCGCGGAACGAAAACGAGTAGACCAGCTTCCGCTTCGCATCATAGGCCCACCCGGCCGAGTAACCGGCCTCGACCGGGCCGGCCTCGAGCAGGAACATCATGTTTCTGCCGCAGTCGTAGACGCGCGTGTAGACCTTGCTGCTCTTTCCTTCCCCGGTCTTCAGCAAGTCGCCTATGAGTATCCAGTCGGCGTGCTCCACGTAGGCCAGCTCTCTTGCGCAGCCGGTCTTGTTGAGCTCCGCGTTCTCGGGCGTAATCGTCTCTAGCGCCTTCGTTTTGAAGTCGAACGTCAGAAAGGTCCCGTCGCTCTTTTTCGAGTACCCCCCGCCGACAGAGCTGAACACCATCCGGTCGCGTTTCGAATCGTAAACCATGCCGTGCGAATCGCACCAGGGGACGAAGAGTTTGCCTTTCGGATCGAGATCGGTCCAGCCCTTCTCGCGATCGAACAGCCACAGGCCAGCCGCGTCGGCATTCCTCCGCCTTGCCCAGGCTACGGCGCCATGCGGCGTGCCTTCCACGACCGTACTTCCCCACGCGAACTGAAACGGCAACGGTATCGGTTCCATGCGGATCCAGTCCATGCGGGAGGGATCGTACAGATACCCGCGGCCGGAAACCATCAGTTTGCATTTCGGGTCGTAGGCGTAGTGGTTGTAGTTGTGTACGCTCACCCAGGGTCTGTTCAGGACGGAGGAGTCGAAGCCGCCGCCGCCGTTGGCGCCGTAGGGTTCGTCGGCATCGAATCCCTCGACGATCCGCCCGGAGGCCGGCGACCAGTGGGCGACGGTGGAGGCGGAGCGGACGCAGTGGCCGCCGCCCCACATGAGCATCTGATCGCGATCAGAATCCCAGACGGCCGTCCCCCAGTCGCGCTGGCGGCATCCGCGGCAGGGGTTGCGCGGAGCATCCGGCAGCCTGACCCAGCGGTTATCAGGGAGTTTGTCGAGACCCATATCCTTAGCCGGCGCGTCAACCTCGCAGAACGACGCCACGAAGGGACCGGTCCTGTGCAGGCGCGAGTTCGGAGGCGCCCCGAGCCTGGATCGCGCATCCCCGGCGGCGCCGCCATCCCTCCCAGCCGCACCGCCCGCCCCGGTCCCCTGCGCCCCGGCACCAATGCTGCCGCCGCCTCCGGCCCGATCCTGTCCCGCGGCAGGTCTCCCCCCGGCGGCGCCTGGCAGGATCATCCATGTCGCCGCCGGGAAATCTTTCCACCGCAGGTACCATGTCCTCCCCGGGTGGGCCGCGAAAAAGATACGATCCGTGTCGTCGGAGGCCATGGCCGGAGGCGAAAAGTATTCCGAAGCGTACCCATAGAAATTGCCGACCGGAGGCGGATTCCCTGATTCGCTCTTATCCTTCGGGTGCGGCCATTGTCCCAGCAGGTCCCACCTGTCGCCCTTCAGGTCGTAACGCCACATCTGCAGAGGGGCGACAGGAGCGTACGGCGCCGCTCCGTAACCGTCGTCGCTCGTCTGAGCGTATCCCTCGTACATGACCACGCCCCCGCTCCGGAGCAGCCCGACAAGCGCGTGCCCGGCACGCGGGGAGGGAGCGATGTCGGGCTTCATGCGCTTCCATTTCCCGGCTTCCAGGTCGAGGACCCAGGTGTCGTTCATCAGGTAATCCTCATGGTCGCCTCCAAATAGGACGAACACCCTGTTTTTCGGATCAAAGGCGAGCGGGGAGTTCCTGCGCGAGCAAGGGACGGGATACCGCGCCTCGACGGTCTCCTCGACCTTCCGCTGGAGCGCGCGTATCGCCTTCAGGGCGTCCAGCAACTTACTGCCCCTCAGAAAGTCCGATGCGGCGGCCAGGTCACCTCCGAATTCGCCGGATCCGGCCATGCTTTTGATACCGTCGCACATGGCAACCAGGGATTTCCGCTCCTCATCCGTCCCCTCCCCTTTCGGGTCGCGGTACCAGGCGAGCCGTATGTGCCCGCCAAGGGTTATCAGGGCTTCCTTCAGCGCGACCAGATTCCGGCGATCAGCCTCGACCCTTTCGTCGGCGGCTCGCAGCACGCTCCATTTGCCCGAAGGGATGTCGTATACCAGCGTCCTGATCCATCCCAGGTTCTCCGGTTTCTTATCCGAACCTGTGACGACCAGCTTCTTCCCCTCCGGATCGCACGCCATGGCATGCCAGCTCAATCCCTCCAGCAGCGGCTCCGGAGGATGCTGCCTCCAGCTCTTGCCGGCGGCATCGAACGCCCATAACACATTTCCGCCGGACAGGCAGTAGACCGTCTTTGTCCCGGGATCATACGTCGCCTGATAGTACGGATTGAACGACTTCGCCTGCGGCGCGGCGGCGGAAAACTCGGTCCATGTCTTCTCCTGGGGATCGAGTGCCTGCACGAAAGGCACGCCCTTGGCGGCCCCGATCAGCAGCATCCGCTTCAAGTCGGACGCCCACAGCAGGACCGAGCCGGTCCTGTCTCCCATCCCCCCTTCGGCTATTTTGCTCCAGCTCCCCTCCGGCGCGGCATCTTCCGCCACAATGGCGACCCCGATTAACGGAATCGAAACGGCCGCAGCCGACCAGAAAAGTCCCGATCCAGGCGAATGCCTCATGAGCATGCTTCCTCCGCACTCCGATGCATGACTGCACGGCTGATCCCATGAATGGGAAACGATCCAGCAGGCAGGGGAATCCATCCCCTGCTTATACATACACCTTATATCGCTATTTGTTTAAAAGCATAGCGATATATTTGATCTCCCGCCTCTGTAGCCTGGTCGCGGCTGCTCCTCAAACGGGAATTCCCATCACAACTCATAGAATGGGCACGCCGTTGCGCTCCAGCGCTGCCCGCAGTTTCGCCGCGTCAACCTCGGCGGCGGATACCCCGGCTTTAAGCGCCAGGCAGGCGGCCGTGCCGGCCGCTTCCCCCGTCTGGTTGCAGTTTACCATGACGCGGATGGCACCGTACGCGCCCCTGTCGGCGTCAATGAGCCGGCCGGCGACCAGGACGTTCCGCGCCCCTTTCGGCACCAGGCACCGGTACGGTATCTGGTAGAAATCAGGCGACGGCCCGCCGGCCTCGCGCCACCTGCTTTCCTCGACCCGCCCGTCCGGCAGGCAGTACCGTTGCCTGCCGTCCAGATGGCGGAACGTGATGCCCGGCTTGGAGCTGTGGTGAATATCCACCGGATAGGTCCCGTTGGCTATGGCGTCGTCGAAGCGTCTGCCGCCCAGGACATCTTCGGTCGTCAGTGTATAAATGCATTCGGCGTGGCGCGTTTCTCTCACCCCGATGTACGAGGCCATGGATACCAGGGAGGCACATTCGCCCATCTGGAAGTTATTCCTGAGTATGTCGCATATGGCGCGCACCTGCCGGCGGGCCTCAATCTCCGCCATCGTGAGCTGATCGGCGTCGGAACAATCCGCCCCGGGGACGCGCGTACCCGCAACCATCGTATCGTCAACCGACCCGACGGCGTGCATGTACCAGAGGAAACCGTTCTTCAAGGCGTTCGGGAAGGCAGGGTTGAAGACCGCCTTGCTGAGCGAAAAACCGGGGTTATGACGCTGGAGCGTCCCTATGCCGCGAATGATGGCGCATGTTGTAGGCGGCTGAAGGTCCTCCAGTTTCCGGAAAGGCAGGCCCATCCTCGCGATCAGATCGCCATCGCCGCTGGCGTCTATGAAAAACGACGCCCTGATCGCTCTGCGCCCCGTTTTGTCCTCTATAGCCGCGGCTTCCAGCATGCCGTCCCTGATAATCGGAGCGCAGAACCGGGTGTGCAGGAACGGGCGCACATTATGCTCGCACACCAGCGAATCCAGCTCGATCTTGAGCTCCTCAGTGTTCAGGATGAAGTTGCCCCGGCCCCCGTCCATCTCGATAACGGCCCGCCGCTTCCTCAGGCGGTCAATGATTTCGTGCGTAAGTCCGCCTATGATCCGGCGTTCGCGCCGCTCGTCATACAGTTTATGCCAGACGTTGACCAGCCCGGCCGTCGCCACGCCTCCGAAAAACCCGTTGTTTTCCACCACGACGACCCTGGCACCCATCCTGGCTGCCGCCACGGCCGCGAAAACTCCGGTACAACTTCCCCCTATCACGCACACATCCGCTTCGGCCGCGACAGGTATCATCCTGGCATCTTCAAGTATCTCTGCCATCGGTGTTTCTCTCCGTTCCGAACCGCTCCCGTTGTTCCCCGGCGCTGCGCATCTGGAAGGCACCACTATCTGGCCGGAGGCCGTCCTCTCACCGATCATCCTCCAGGCATGGTTATCCCTTCGCCAGGTTGTTGAACAGGTTTATAAGGAAATCCTGAACGTTGGTCAGTATTGGCACGGTCTGGAACGATCCCCGGTTGGCCAGCTTGTCTGCCGAGAACTCGCTCATATCAACGATATAGAAGTACACCGGGCGTACGGTCCCGTCCGGCAGGACCTTGTAGCTCGGCGTCATGTTGCCGAAGGCGATTGTGTGCAGCTGAGTGGCCAGGGCGATTACCGTAGTGGCCCTCCTGGCATGCACCCGCATGGCGTCCTGGGCTGCATAGACATCCGCGATGACTTCCGGCAGCGGACCATCGTCGCGAATCGAGCCGGCCAGCACATAAGGTACGCCTTTTTCTTCGCAGGCGCGCATTATCCCGTCCCTGTCTCTTA
>JAOACM010000027.1 GCA_026417845.1 Planctomycetota bacterium
GTTTTATGCAACAAAGCCCATGCGATCAACAGATCGAACTCCTTCCGCATCTTCCTGAAATACGGCATTTGTATTTCTCCTTCTCTTGGTTTTCGTTTTCACGCGTGCGCCGTTCCCCCGCAGCCAGCCGGTTCCCAACTCCCCCGATCCCGTCACGGCAGCGGCACCGTCTCCTCGGCGGCATACTTCAGCGCAGCCTTGAGAATGCGGCGATTGCCGAGGTCGTGCACGTAGACCGCCGCGTCCGAAACCGCCACGGCCTTGGGACAGGCGAAGCGCAAACCGTCGCGACCGGCCTTCACATCCGCTTCCGTGTCGTCCACATTCCCGTACCGGCCCGCGCGCATGACGCGGTTCCCGTTGGAGTCGAGCACCATCACCGCGCCGCATGGTATGCTCGGCACCCACAACCGCCCCCAGCCATCCAATTCCTCGCGCTGGTGCCAGCAGGTGCAGCATCCGTCCCCGTTCGGATTGTCGGTGCTGATCGGCCCGTAGACCCAGAGACCTCCCTCGGCCGCCGCTGGACTCTGATTGTACTGAAGCTTGAGCGCGTCGGCCGGTATCTTGTCCTTGTTATCCTTGTAAGAAACGAACGCCCCTCCGCGCGCGTCGCAGTACAGCGTCCCGACGGCCTTGCCGCCCTGACCACGGAACTTGACGATAGACTTGTAGCCCTCCCATCCGTCGCGCAAGGACACGTCGGTTATGCCGTCGTAGGACTTCGCCCCAGGAGGAAGAATCCCGCCCATCGCTCTGTAGATGTTCCCGTCGCGATCCATCCGCACCCCGTGGCCGCAAAGATTGCCGTCTATGGCGTTTGCAGTAAGCAGCCTCCCGTCCCGGTCCCAAACCACGACGTACCACCCGCCTTTTTTCTTATCCCCCAAACCGTTATCCCTCATGAATTTTCCGGACTGCGGATTGGTGGGCTGCATTTCCACCACCGTCACGATGTTGCCGTTCACCGACACGTCGAAACCCTTCTCGTGAACGTTGCATATCTTATCGGCCACGCCGGTGTAAATGCCGGTCATATCCTTCGGGAAACCGTGCGGAACCCCGCTGCGGTCCAATCCACGAGCGCCGGCCATGATCTCGGCGTTGTGCGCGAACGGGACCGGGTTGGCGTCCACGTCCAGACGGATGAGCCAGTGGCTGGAGGGCTGTCCCATGCAGCGCGCGTAGAACAGGCCATCCCAGCCGCAGTCGAACTCCTTGGTGGGCACATGTCTCCCCTTTTGCGTCCAGGCGGCGTCGAAGGCGCCGGTCTTTCCATCTATGCGGATGATGCCGCAATTGCTTAAGAGGGGCACAATGTAAAGCATATCGCGGTGCGGGTCCACGGCCAGACGCCAGTTGGAGTCTAGGTCGAAGAGCGGGATATACGGTCTCTTGCGCTTGTCAACGATGACGCCAGGGTCCACCGGCAGCCCGTGATCGGGCATCCCGACCTCGGCCAGGGGAACCACCTTGACATCCCGCGCACCCCCAAGCTTGATCATGGCGGCGACCAGGTCCGGATACCGTTCCAGGTAGTCCGCCGGAGAATTGTGGGAAGGACGCGCGCCGCCCCAGAACGTAGTCGCGATCACGGGCACCTTGTCGCCCCATTTGGTCGTGCCCATCTTGATGCCGCGCTGCGCGCAGAAGGCCTCCAGCTCGGAGGCGGGCGGCGGATAGACGGTCTTTACGTACTTCCAATCCTTGTCGAAGACGTAAGCTACGCAATTGCTGCCAGCGACGCCGCCGACCACCCGGCCGCCATCGGCAGCGACGCCCACGAATAGACCGTACTTCCCCCAAGCCAGATAGTCGGGAATCGCATACGGATCCCACCAGATGTTCCGCTCGAATACCGGCTTCAGCCCCAGCGACACCTTTACCTTGCATCCGGACGGATCGGTCTTCCTGAAGTCGTCCGTCAGACCATCCCATTCGATCCTCTGGCTGAGCGAGTTCTGCTGGAACGGATACGGCGCGTTGGGGCCCAACACCCCGCTCGCAAGATGGCGGATAATCTTCCCATCCCTGTTCAGGATCGCCACCGTCGCGTCGCACTTGCCTTTGCTGGCGAAGGTTATTACCCACTTGTCCCCCTGCTTCTCTACCTTGGGCTTCTGCGTGAACTCGAACACTTCCTCCCGCTCCTGCATCCCGTTGTACGGATTGACCGGCGCGGGCTTCCCGTCGTTTGGACCGGCCGGGGGGTTCCCTTCTGCCGCCTTGCTCTCCCCGGCCGGCGGTTTTTCCGCCTCTCCGCCGCCGGCAACCTTCCCGCCCGTGACCTTAGCGCCGGCTGAGCCGCCGGAGGCGGGCGGCTTGCCCCACCCGATATATTCCGGCACGAGTATGCCCGCCGCCGCCATCAGAAGCGCCGTCGCCGCGCAAATCATAATCCTCATGGTCATTCCCCCTTTCGCCGCCGCAGAGACGCCGGAACCTTCCGCGCCGCCCCCGCCCGCCGCGCCGGTCGTATTCGCCCCGCCAGCCGTGCCGGCCGGCCCGCCGTCCGCTGGATCCCCTCCGGCCGTTCCATCCGCGGCGGAAGATGCCGGCGCCGCTGCGCCCTCGCGCGCGATCGCCGCCAGTCTGCCGGCAAGGCTGGCCGGAACAGGGACGTTCCCAGCCGCCTTCATAGCCGCATCCATGGCTGAAAGCGGCATGGCGGCCAGCGCGCTGCCGAACGCTTCCAGCCGCGCCCGCAACCGCTCGCGTCCCCGGGCTATCCGCGAGTTCGCGGTCCCCTCGGGGATGCCCAGCGCCCGTGCCACGTCGCGATACCCGATGCCCTGAAAATAATGCAGCACCACGCAAAGGCGCTCATCTTCCGGCAGGGTGCCGAGGGCTGCCCTCCCGGCCGCGCAAAGCTCCGCGGTTTCGACGCCTTTCCCGGCGCCGCCATCGCACGGGATCGCTTCGGCTGACATCGCCTCCTCCTTCCTGGCGCCGCGCCTGCGGGCGATGCTTACCGCGGCGTTCGTCGCGATGCGGTGCAGCCACGGGCCGACCGGTTCGCCACGTCTGAATTGAGAGGCCGATCGCACCACCGCCAGGGCGGCGTCCTGGACCGCATCCTCCGCGTCGGCGGCGTTGCCGAGAAGGTTGAACGCCAGCGAGTACAGCCTGCCGCTCCACTCGACCAGGAGTTTCTCGACTTCCTCGCGCGTCAATCCAGTCCCGGCCATGTTTTTCCCGCCCTCCCCGCCATATACGGATACGCACAAGGAGGCCTTCCGCATCCCGTAAAATCCGCGGCCCGCCCCGCCCTCCGTCCACGCGAAATCACCGCCCCGTGCGGCCCGCCCTTTTCCGGCATGTCGCGGCGACGGGTTCTTCTCTCAAACATACCACGCGGGCGTGACTGGCGCGCAAGCGCGGGAGGCACTCGCGCGGCGCGAAGGCTCTCGCGTTAAAGCCTCCCTCGGGCCGCGGATCGCGACTCCATCGCTACAATACCTTGCCTTGCGATCATTACGCGGCAAGGTCCGGCTTGGCGGGCCGGGACGTTCGATTTGACACCCGCCGGGGCGGCCATAGAATCCGCCCGCTGAAGGTGCGGCCGAAACGCGGCGCGGGTTCTGCCTGCTGGCCGTACCGCCTTAGCAGGACGGAAATGGGAAGCGAAAGGAGTGGGGCAGAGGATGACCGGAGGGCGGGGCGCTTTCGGGGGCCATCCGGATGCACGGGAGCCGGATCGGCCGGCGAACCGCGAGGGGGTCGGAGAAAGCTGGAGATGGAAGACATGTCCGGGAATGGAAAGGCCGTGGCGGTTGTCGGAGCGACGGGGGCGGTAGGCGCCGAGGTGCTCGCGTGTCTGGAAAAGCGCCGGTTCCCTGTGCGCTCCATACGGCTCCTGGCCAGCGCACGATCGAAGGGAAAGAGGCTGAAGTTCCGCGGGGAGGAGATTGAGGTTGAGGAGTGCACGCCTGAGTCGTTCCGCGGCATCGAGATCGCGTTCATGGCGGCTGGGGCATCCCAGTCGAAGCAGTTCGCTCCGGCGGCGGTGGCGGCCGGCGCGGTAGTGGTAGACAAGTCCTCGGCGTTCCGCATGGCGGAAGATGTGCCGCTGGTGGTGCCGGAGATAAATCCGCAGGACGTGAAAGGCCACAAGGGCATCGTATCGAGCCCCAACTGCTCGACGATAATCATGGTCGTGCCGCTCTATCCGATATACAGGGTCTACGGGGTCGAGCGGGTCGTGGTCGCGACGTATCAGGCCGCCAGCGGGGCTGGCGCGCAGGCGATGAAGGAGCTCGAGGAGCAGACCCGGGAGGTGCTGGCCGGGAAGCCCCCCCAGCCGAAGGTTTTCAAATACCCGATAGCGTTCAATCTGTTCAGCCACGATTCGAAGATAGGACCTGACGGCATGAACGACGAGGAGCGCAAGCTGATCGAGGAGACCCGGAAGATATTCCACGACTCCTCGATAAGAATAATAGGGACCTGCGTGCGCGTGCCGGTCTTCCGGTCGCACACGGAGGCGATCGCGGTGGAATGCCGGCGGGCAGCCGATCCGGACAAGGTGCGCGATCTTCTGGCCGGCTCGCCCGGCATAAGGATCGTTGACGATCGCGAGGCCAACCATTTCCCGATGCCGATAGAGACCAGCGGGGGGGACGATGTGCTGGTCGGGCGCATAAGGCGGGATCCGTCGGTGCCGGACGGCAGAGGTCTGGCAATGCTCGTATGCGGCGACCAGCTTCTCAAGGGCGCCGCCCAGAATGCCGTGCAGATAGCGGAACTGCTCTGAGCCGGACGACAGCGGCTGCGGATATGAAAGCGTTAAGTGCCTATCCAAACGCTTCCCGCTGAGCAGCAGCCCAGATGAGCGCGTGAAGCTGCGCGCCGGAGATTTTCGGATAGCCTCTAAGAGTCTGTCCGGAAACCTCCGGACGGATCCGGCGGGAAAACCGCGGAATCCAGGCGACGCAGGGGGCTGGACAGGCCATTATACGGAGCGATCAGCCCCGTTTGTTCCACTGGCCGGCGAACTCGCCTTCCGGCGAGAGGCGTATGGATTTGCGGTCGTCTATCGAGTGGAGGATGGCCTCGCGCTTGCCGGAGACTCCCGCCATCGCCCCGGCCAGGATTCCGGCCGCCTTCCTGCGCGCCTCCAAGTCATCCCGGGCCTCAATGTCTATCACGATCTTCAGCGCGTACTTTCTCACGACTCCCATGACCTCCAGCAGGAGAACCGCGAACGTAATTTTCTGCCGGGGCCATATTTACTGGAGCGCAGCGGCATAGCGGTCTTATTTTGCAGTAGCGCCATTGTTGCCCCATCTGGGCGAGCCCCTGCAAATGGCAACCGCTACCTGTACGCGGCAGACAATTACCAGCGAAGGCCCCTGGCTGCTCGCCTGACATTTTATGATGCCCGCGACGCGAGGCGCAAGCGCCCGGCAGGAGCCGGTTGGATGAGCGTGTTCCGCCTCCGGGCCACGACATGCGCGACATTGACGTCATGATAGGGAGGATGGAGAATTTGGGGATGGTCGGGGTGAGCTGGCTATCGGGCGGACTTCCGGGGCTGGGAAATCGGGTCGGTATTGGAGCGGATGGGTATCGGCCGGAAGGAGAGGCAGGCGGCGTCCCGCGGGGCGCGCGGAGGCGGAGATGGAAGCGAGTGCGCGAATAGAACCTGCCGAAGGGCGCGGGATTGACGCCGGGCCGATGCTGCTGGCCGGCGGGCTTTTCCTGCTGCTCGGTCTGACTTGGCTGTTTCTCCCCCAGGCAGTGTGCCGGTACTACATTTCCCGGCTGGGCGGAAGTGCGCCCGCCGCGGTGGCAACCGCCGAGGATGCACTGCGGAAGCTGGGCGCTTCCGCCCGCGGGGCGTTGATGCGCGGGATGGAGGAGGGGACCGGGGCTGCGCGTGTGCGGTGCGCCGCGCTGCTGGCGGAGGCTGGCGATGGGGGTGGGGAGCGGGAGTTGCGCCGGATCGCGGCGGACCGGTCGGCGGATCGCGCCCTGCGCCTCCTGGCCCACTCGCGGCTGGTTGCCATCTGGAAAATGCGCGCGGGGCCCGGGGCCGCCGCGCGGCTGGACGCCGTGCGGAACCGCGCCGCCGCCGGACCGGGCGCGGACCCTTCGGGCGACGCGCGGCGAGTACTCGGAGAGCTGGACGCGCTGGTCGAGGACTACCCGGCGTACGCGGAGGCGTTGGTCGCGCGCGGCGAGATGAAGCTGGCCCTGGGTCTGGTCCGAGAGGCGGCCGACGATGCCTACCTGGCCCTGAACGCGGAGGAGGGACACGAGGGCGCCCTCGTCCTGCTGGCCAAGGCGTATCAGCTGCTGGGATTGCCGGACTTGGCGCGGAGGGCCTTGGAGGAGCTGGACGCGCGCAGGCCCGCGACGGACGCCGTGCTGGAGAGGTTCCGGCTGGAGCTGGAGCGTGCCGCGCGCGAGGACGCCGATACGCGCAGGCGCATCAGAAGGCTCGGCGCGCCGGTCGTTTGATCTCGCCGGCATGGATCAGGGTAGGCTTCCGTCCGACGCCTGATGGAGGGAGCTGGCACCGGCGGGGGGCGCGGTGCGGAGGCGCGGGATTGAGCAGAGGCCCTGAGCCCCGGGGTCGCGACATCCGGAGGACCGGGACACTTGCGCAAAGGGAGCTTCGGAAATCCGCCGGTCTGCCGCGGCGATGCAGATCGCGAGTCGCCCGGCGCGGGTGCGCGCGCCGCCCGATCGGATGCGCGGGGGGAAGATACGCCGCCGTCCCCGCGGCTCGCGTACCGGATGCGCACGCCTGCCGGGGCGCCCTCTATAGATGTCCCGATCCGGTCGCCAGATCCCCCCGGCATCGGCACCCTTGGTCTGCCGCCGGCCGGCATCCTTCCGGCGGCTTTCTTGGCGCTCTGCGCGTTCGCGACGGCCTCCGCCATCGAAATAGGTCCAGCGCCCGAAAAAGAACCTGCTCCACGGCAGGGCGAACCATCCCCGATACCGGAGAAGAACGCCGGGGCTCCGGGGGAAAATGCGTCCGCGCCCGGCGGAGAGGTCCGGCCCGCCACCCCTCCGGCCGGCAAGGCGGATGTCCACGGCGAGGCGGACCTGGCGCGCTTCGAGCGCATGGTCAAGGGTGTCGAGGGGCGCTGGACGGCAGCGCACACGGCCATCCGCTGGGATCCGCCCAAGGGGAAGCCGGCAGAGGACGTCCGCCACGAGCTGAGAAAGCTGAGCGGGAACCTGCGGGAGTCCGTGCCGGCCGGGGAACTCCGCTCCGCGCTGTCGAGGATGATCGAGCTCAAATGCCCCGAGGCATTGCGGTACATATGGGATGCCTTTGCCGGGAGCTGGAACGCCGAACGCAGACGCATGATGCTTTCGGCGATCGCCGATATCGCCGCGGGGACGGAGGCGGCGCCGGCGGCTGCCGCCTCGCTGACGGCCGAGGCAGTGACGGCGTTTCCGCGGAGCCTGCGGATGCACGCGGCCAGATGCGCGGCCCGCTGCGACGGGAAGACCGTCCTGTATCTGCTCGATGCGGTCATATCGTCTCCCGAAAGGTACGCCGACTTCCACAGGTGGGGAACCGTGGAGGCGCTTTACGCCATCGGGACGGAGAAGGCCGCCGGCATCCTGATAGCGGCGCTCCGGGACCGGGACGGGGAAGTGGCCGCGGCTGCCGCGGAGGCGCTGGCGCTTCTGCGTTCCGCCGCCGCGATCCCGGCGATCATAGGAAGGCTGAAGGCCGACGGCGGGACGGACAGAAACCTGAGGGCCGACCTGGCCGAGGCGCTGGCCGAACTGACGGGCGAGTCCTTCGGGGGGGACGCCGCGATGTGGGAGGCCTGGTGGGAAAAGGCCAGGGCAGGATTCGCGGTCCCGCCGCCGAGGGCGCACGCCGTATCGCCCACGTGGAAAGGGCCCCGGCAGACCGAAGGATCGGCCCCCGACGATCCGTACGCCTGGGATCTCGGAGATTGCCCGCTGGATATCGTGCTTCTGTACGACACGACGGGGAGCCTGCTCCATAAGTGGCCGTATCTCTCGACCGCGGTGGACAGTCTGCTTCGCGAGCTTCAGCGGCGCGCCCCGCGGATGCGCGTCGGAGCGGTCAGGTACCGCGCGACCGAGAACAGCCTCTCCTATCGTATAATGCCGTTTCCGATGACAAGAGAACTGGACAAGGTCCGGGCGAGCGTGCGCGAGGCCATGTTCGGCGGCGGGTCGGGCGGCCTCAATCTGGCGCTCTCGCATGCGCTGACGAGGATGAGGTGGCGGCTGAAGGCGCGCCGGGCGGTATGGATAGTCGGCGACATGACGCCGGACGCGGCCGGAGGCGGACCGTCCGCCGCGGCGTTCTGGATAGGTAACGCGGCGAAAGAGGACGACTTCCTGATCTCTACACTTTATGTAGAGAGCCTGCACGGAGCGGAACACAGGGCCACGTACCGGATGCTGGCCGACCTCGGTGGCGGCCGGTTCTACGAATACGACGAGGCTGAGCGGCACTGGGTGGACTGGACGACAGGCAAGGCGGACAGGAAGAAGGCGGAATTCCCGCACGTGCTTGCCGAAAAGCTCCTGTCGCGCAGGGACCCAGCCGGGACCGGGAAGGCGGACTGACTCCCGGAGACGGCCCTGCGGCGCAACGGGCGTGACGGCTCGTACGTAATTGTTTACCGTGCCCATTATAGTTGGGGGCGCAGCGGCAGAGCGGTCTTATCTGCTGTAGCGCCATCGTTGCACCGTTCGGGCGGGCCACTGCAAATGGCAGCCACCACCTGACCGCGGCAAACAATTGCGTTCGTACAGATGTAGGGGAGCGTAAGCGCACGGCAGGGGAACGGCAGACAGACGCAAAGTAAGACGGACCGGCAGGGCGTCGTCTGAAAGCGATGCCGTACCTCAAAGGACACACTGATTGGAGGTGCGCCGGGAACACCGGCCCGCCCCATTAACCGGAAGGTCCCGAGGAGGCGTCAGCTTCGCGCCCGGCCGCGTCGCTGACGTCCCCGGTCGCGGGCCGCTCCGCCTCCCTGTCTCCGGCAACACCCCGCCCTGATGCCGCGTCTTCCTCCGCCGGCCCGCGCCGGTCCGCCGCTGGGATGTACACCCGGAACCGGCTTCCCTTCCCCGGTTCGCTCTCGACCAGGATGTTCCCGCCGTGCACCTTGGCGGCGAGGCCGCAGAAATAAAGTCCGATACCGCCGACGCCGCTCCGGAGGACCGGACGATCCGCCTCCGCCATGTCGAACCCGCGCAATATTCTCTCCACCCCGGCTCTCGAGATTCCCTCCCCCTCGTCGCTCACAGACAACTCGACTCCCGCCCGGACCCTGGAGATGCTCACCGTCACCCGCCTCCCCTCGGGGGTATGCCTGATGGCGTTCTGGATGAGGTTCGATAGGACGCGCGCGATTATGTCCGGGTCGGCGCGGATCGTCAGCGGCCGGCAGTCCGCCGGAATTTCGCAGGAGAGAGCGACATTCCGCCGGGCGGCGAGCCCCTGAAAGAGGCGCGTCCTTTCCTCGACGAGGGCGGTCACGTCGAAGCTCCTGACGCTCAGCGGCATCTCGCGCCTTTCCATTCTGAGCACATCCAGGAGGTTTTCGAGGAGTTCCACAGCCTGGCGGCAGGCCATCGAACCGTTTTCGATGTATCCGGCCTCCGCGGCCGTCAGACGGTTCCCCGCGGATCTTCGCAAGATGTGCAGGCAGCCCTCGACGGCACCGATCGGGCCCTTCAGATCATGCAGTATCATCCGCGCCAGCGCTTCGCGGGATTCCTGCAGCGCCTCAAGCTCGCGGCGCTTCCTCTCAATCTCCTCCATGAGCGCCTTCGAGCGCAGTTGCGACCTGATGCGCGCAAGCAGCTCGCCCTTGTCCACGGGCTTCGACACGAAATCGTCGGCCCCTGCGTCGAGGCCCGCTATCCTGTGCTCGCGCGCCGTAAGCGCCGTCACCATTATCACGGGTACAGCGCGGCCATTCGGCAGCTCCCTTATGCGCCGGCACGTCTCGAAACCGTCCATCTCCGGCAGCATGACGTCGAGGAGAATCAGATCGGCGCCGGTGCCGCCCAGGACCGCAAGTGCCTCCGCGCCCGTGGCGGCAGCGATAACGTCGAACCCCTCGGGACGAAGCATTTCGGAAATCACGTCCCGGGCCAGGGCGCTGTCGTCTACCACGAGGATACGCCTCAGCGGCCCGGTCCAGCCGCCGGCCGTCGCCCCGGTCATTTCGAGTCGAGTCATGAGGAAGGCAGTCTCCGGATACTGTTCGCGATCCAGTCAATAACGCCCTGTCCCGGCGCAAAGCCCGGAACCTATCCAGAAACTCCCCGCCGGGCGGCGGGGAATGCTGAGCGCATAAGCTGCGCGCAGGAGGTTTTCGGACAGGCTCTCAGTGCAATGCTCCGCATTATACCGTTCCTTACACGGAGGAGTATATAGGGTCTGGCGGCTGAAGTCCATCTCCGGATCGGCGGCGATCACTGTCCGTCGGCGAAAACGCGCGCCGGCCTCGAGGACGGGGCTGTCCAGCACAGGGTCGCACCCTCGCCCGGGGCTGACGGTCACTTCTTCAGGACTTTGGCGATCTCCGCCGCGACCGCGAACAGCTCGTTTTCCCTTTCTTCTGCCTTTTCCATATATATGGATTCCTCGAAGCGAAGGTTGCCCGAGCTGCCCGGCTGCGGGAGGAATGAGTCGCCGAGCCGTTTCACGCGCTCTTCGAGAACCCTGTTCGCCCGGTCCGCGAGGTCCGGAGGGAGCCTGCCGCCGTCTATCCCCTTCTGCACGAAGATAATGGCCTCCGCGATCTGCATCCCCTCCCGAAACGCCTCGAAACGCTCGTTGACGGTCGGTCCGTCGTCCCCGGGTGACAGGAGGGCCAGCGTGCTGCAGTTCGGGCCGCCGGTCCCGCGGCCGTTGCCAAGCGCGTGAATGCGTCCGCCGGCCCCTCTGACGGGGAAGAAATCCACTCCGAAATCGCTGACGCCGTCGTGTCCCCAGCGGATTTCTTCCTCCGGGATCCCCCTGTGCCTCGACAGCTCCCAATCGCAACGCCAGCCTCGGAAGGTAAAGCAGTGCCAATTCGGCCTGGGCTTCAGGAGAAGCTTGTAGCCGCGCGGGTTACTCCCCGACGGGCCGGGACCCCAGATATGGTCTGTGTGCAGACACGGCATCGAAATCTTGCCGTCGGAGCCCTTGAAGTGCTGGCCGAGAGTTCCGTTATGTGCCGTATAGCTCCATTTGCCGTCCGGCCATATTGCGTGGAAGGCGTCCACCAGTTTCGGATTGACGCCCCAGCAGTACGAATTAGCTCCCATCGCGGCGACGTCGAACCACCCGCGCGCCTCCAGCTTCCTGCGCACCTCGTCCAGCACCGGCTTCCAGAACGCCACGAACTCGGGCGTATCCGCCTTCGGCTGTTCGAGCGGCTCGGTTTTTCCGGTGGCGGGATCGAAGAGCGTAACCTTGCTCGGCCCGCTCCACTTCCACTCCTCGGTCTTTGTGTCCTTCATCCACTCGCCCCAGCAGTTGAGCCGCAGCAGCACGGGTTTCCCTATCGCCTTGTTTACCGTATCAAGGTACTTGTCGAAGACGGTAAAGTCGTATTTGTAGGTTCCGTCCGGCTGGCGGATCCACCTGACCATGGTCTCCGGCGAACCCCCCATGCCGTAGAAGTCTATGCAGAGATCCACGATGGCCTGGCGCGAGTTTACCTCGGCCATCAGGGCCAGCGACCTGCCGATCAGCTCGAAGTGCCTGTCCGACCAGCGCGGGACGCCGTAGTGGAGCGCCAGGCTTTCCGGCGAGCTCTGGCCGAAATTCGTCACGCGGAATTCCTTCGGGTCCGGCAGCGTCCAGTCGGCGACTCTGAGCCTCACGGCGACTGTCGGCACCTTGTTCAGGTCGGACTCGATCTCCAGCGTCCCCTCGTAGTCCCCCGGCGCGGCATCCTTCGGGACGCGCACGGTGAGCCAGACCGGCTGCATCGCTATCGGCCCTTCGTTCTTCGGTTTCCAGTTGCGCCACCCGCGCAGGTCCACCATCGGCACTTCCTCGGGCGGAGCATCGAGCATCCGGTCGAACCGGTACGGCGGGCTCCATGTCTTGTGCGGCGCGTTGTGGGCAAGCTCGGGATAGCGGATCTTCGCCTGGGATGCCGGTATCTTTTTGCCTGTCTTCCTGTCCACGAGGTCCGAGACCTTCGCCTTCAGGCCCGTGATGGGAGCCGAACAGGAAGTCACCACGACGTACCCGGAAAAGCTCCCGTTCCTGCACCCGGCCAGCGATATGGGACTTATCTTGTTGATCTTATAGTTGGGCCCGTAGAAGTCGCTCAGCGACACGGTCTTCCAGTAGCCGACCTCCCAGAGCTGCATTCCGCTGAGGTTGGCGCCGAACTCCTGACCCCGGCCGGAACCGGCATGCACGGCCCACGCCAAGAAGACGACCGCCGCGATCCGCCCACCCGCGATCCTTCTATCCGTTCTCATCTTCGCACCTCCAGGACCGGAAGCGCCCCCATTCCTCCGCCCGGACGCGGGAGCGCGCGTCGTCCACTGCGTCCTCCCCTCCATCCGCCACCGGTGCCCACCCGTCTCCCGCGCCCACCCCGCGGGGGGATTATCGCTCGCCGCCTTCCGGGACGTTCGCGAGAGGGACTTTCTCCTCCGCGCGATATCCCAGCCTGATGCTCAGTATCCGGCCGTTGCCCGGATCGGCTACGAACAGCCGCCTGTCCGTGAGCGTCGCGAGGTACGGGGCATAACACAGCGCGACCTCATCACCTCCGATCGAACGGACCGAAGGCGGTCCTCCGGAAGGGTCCAGGGGCCTGCCGTCCTCCACGTTGCCGTACCGCCCGATTCGAAGCACCAGGTTGCCGTTGCTGTCAAGGACGGCCACCCTGCAGCGGTCCACCTCAGGCGCGAACGAACGGTTGAAGTAATCGAACGCGAACCGGCAGTTCCAGCAGGAACAGATGACGTTCTTCCCGCAGAAGCCCACTCCCCCATACAGCCACTCGGCGCCTTCGATCCAGAAGTTGGCGTCGTAGAGGAAGGCGTCTGGGGGACGGCGCGGCCTGTCCGCCCCGGTAAGCTTTATCGGCACGTGGTCGGTCTGACGGTCACACTTCGCGCGGCTCCGGCGGGGCTTGAACTTCATCAGCGTGCCGGTCTTCACGTTGTGGTACCTCCTGCCGCCAAGAACCCGGGTCAGCGTGGCAAGCATGTAGACGTTCCGATCGGAATCGAGACCTACCCCGAACATCTCGGTGACGCCGGGAGCCGCGTCGTCCACCACGAGCTTGCCGTGTTCGTCGTAGACGTGGACCTCGCCCCAGTAATACCGGCCGGGGAAAAACCTCGGCGTGTACAGGTTGCCCGCCGCCCAGTCTTTACCTTCCGGGACGTGGCGGGTGGGATTCCCGTCGAGCGCGGCGGGCTTTTCGTCGGTCCGCTTCTCCACGGGGGCGGGGACGTCCTTCGTCACGTAGCATGATATGGCGAGGTCGCCCTTGAGCGATATGTATATGCCACCCTTGTGGAGTCCGGTACCGGAATAAGTGACCAAGCCGGATATCGCGGAGGCCGTCCGGCGGTCGGAATGCGGATTGCCCGTCACGTTCGCCCGCCTCTCGCCGTAGTCCCAGGGAATTTCGCGCCAGTCCCTGGGGTCGTAACGCACCGTGACCAGGAAGTCCCGCAGGTAAGCGAAACCGTTGTGGTCGAAGAAGATGTCCTCCGCGTCGAACGGTATCTGGACCAGGCGCGCGCGCCCGGTGTCCGGGGCGATCTCCACGATCTCGCGGAACATCTTGCCCAGCGCCCCGGAGTGTCCCTCGGTCAGATACAGCATGCCGGTAGCGGGATTCACGTACAGCCGCTGGCGCCAGAACGAAGGTATGTTTGCCTTCCCGAGCGTCTTCAGGGCTTCCTCCGAAAAGTCTCTTTTCTCCACCAAGCCTTTCGCCTCCACGGCGTATATCCGCACCCCGGCGCCCTCGATCTGGAACCCCTTGGGCGCGCCGACGATCCACAGCGTTGGAGGGTCGGTCCACGAATCGAGTTCGACGTGGTATTCCAGCCCGGCGAAATACGAGTGCGTGGGGCACCGGCCGCCGTAGCCGCGGGCCTTCGTGCCCAGCGGCAGGGGGTACGAAGCCACGACGACGGGATCGTCGAACGAGCTGAAGCGGGTGAGCGTCGCGTCCACGGTCAGGGGACTGGCGGCGTGCGCCCGCTTGGCGTTTTCGGTCACCAGCAGCCAGGAGAAAACGTATATCTCGCCCGTCTTCGCGTGAATCTTCACACGCGCCGGTTTGACGCACGGAATGGCCTTCAGGAAGCGCCCGTCCGGCGAGAACACCTGCACGCGGTCGTTCATGTAGTCGGCCACGTACAGCCGGCCGGCGGGATCGCAGGCCACCGACACCGGGTCGGCGAACTGCCCCGGCGCCTTGCCGGAGGCATCGGGGGAAGGTTGCCCTATGAACGTCTCCATCTTCCCCTCGCCCTCGAACGGCACGCGCGTCACGCATTGGAGGCATTTGTAGCATGTCGTCTGACCGATCGTGTCGTAGCCGACGCCCCACATGTAACCGGTCATGTATATCCATCGTCCGTCCGGACTGAACGCCGAACTGGTCGGGCCCACATCCACCGGGCCCAGCGCCCGGTTATAAGGATTCGGCTGGGGGAAGCTGACGGCTGGGCCCTCGAGAGGGAGTCCGCCTGTGGTCCCGTCCGGCGCGAGCCGGTTGAGCTTCGTGAAAAGCAGCGCTATGCGTCCCTCGCGGACCGACATCGTCGTGGCCGCGCTGCCGAAGGTGGACGGTCCTCCCCCATGCGCGCCGCCGGGCTCGATGCTGCTGGAGCCGCTGGTCAGGAACGTCGCCTGAGCGAAGCCGGCGCGCAGGGGGAACCTGAGGCCGTCCTGGGGAAACACATGCCACCGCAGCCCCTGCACGCGCTCCAGTCTGTCCGCCGGGAACGGGTACACAGCGCGAACGTAGTTCCCTTCGTGGTCGAACAACCGGAGGTGATCCACGCCCCGCCCTTCGAACACGTACACGCCTTCCGGCGCCGCCTGTATCAGGGGCGTGGGCGTGTTTATGAGAATGGTCCCCTCCTCCCACGACCCGAGCCTGCGCTTCGGCGACCAGAACAGCGTCCGCTCGAAGCGCGGCGCCAGGCCCAGCGAGACGCGGACCATCAGCCTGTCCTTGTCGTCTATGTACCTCCCCTGGTCGTCCTTCCCGTCCCACACGATCGTCTGTTTCTTCGAGTTCCATGCGAAAGGTTCGGGGGCGTTTTCGCCGAGCACTCCGCTGGCGAGGTGCCTGACGATCTTTCCGTCCGCGTCCTCTACCGCCACGGTGACGTCGCAGAACCCCTTCGTCTCGAATGAGATCGCCACCCTGTCGCCGCGGCGCGAGACGCGGGGTTTTTCCGCGAACTCGAACACCTCCTCCCTCTTGATCCTGAATTCGTCCAGCGGGTCGCGCGCCACCACCCGTACATCGCTGCCCTCCCGGCCGCCCAGCCTGAAGCCGCGGGGCATGAGCAGCCGCGTCGCGATGCGCCCCGCCTCCAGGTCCGCGGCCGTGTAATCCACCGCGTCAGCGCTTTCCAATTCCTTCCCGTCGAATACGAAGCGGACGCCGATTTTCCCTCCTATATCCCCCAGGGCCTCCGCCAGGCTGACGTTGCGGTAGTCCACCGGTATTCTCTTTCGGAGCGGATCGCCGTCCTGCCCGGTGGCCGCGTCGAGTCGGAGAAAGGCCGCGATTCCCGCCGCGAACATCGCTGTCCGGAAAACCAACCCTTTCACGGTTCCTTCGAGGCCTCCGGTCTCTCTTCCCGCCTCGCTTGCGAAGGGGGCTGCCGCTCCGGATGGTGCGTGCCGGTCCCCACGCCCCCGGGGACGTTTTGCCGGCCGCATATCTTCGGCCACAATCAGGATGCCCCGTTCCAGCCCGCGATCCGGGAGGATGTCCTGGGCCGCTGCGGCGCGCATTCCGCACGGCGCAACGGAATGTGCGGCAGGAATCACCGTACCCCCGTCCTAGCGTCCCGCCGCCTTTCCCGCGGCCAGCCTCAGCTTGTCCTTGCTCAAAAACGCTATCCGCCCCCCATGCACCCCCACCGATACTCGCCCGTGCTCCCCGAAATTGCCCACACCCTTCATCTTCATCCGGTGAACCAATTCCCCCTTCCCCGCCGTAAACACGCTTACCTCAAATTCCTGCCGGTCCCTCACCAGACATACCAGACTCCCTCCGTATAACCTCGGCAGCAGCCTCACCTCAGGCGCAGAGTCGTAACCCTTCTGCTCCCGCGAATATATCTGCTTCCCGCTCCCGCACTCCCGCGCCACAAAGTAATACCCCTGCCCAGGATGCACCCCTATCCCATATACCTTCCCACCATCTATAACCATCGAATGCACCGGCTGCGGAGAACCTGCCACCTTCGGATCCGTGTTCCATAACACCTCCCCGCTCTCGCTCGACAACATGTATATCGCCTTCTGATCGTAATCCTCCTTCACCACCGCAAAATACCCACCACCCAACGCAAACCTCATCGCCGGCTCCTTCGTCGGATCGTTGTTGTCTATCAGCCGCTTCCAAGCCACCTTCATCCGCTCCACATCCACCATGATGTAATACCACCCATCGCTCACCACCAGCCGCCCTCCCTCCCGCGCAAACGGCAGCTCCCTCGGCCCCTCCTTCAACAACGGATGCTCCTCGTGCATCGTCAGGTCCGGCAACGCCAGCCTCCCTATCAGCTTCCCTGTCGCGCGATACCTCACCGTCATGTTGAACGGATACTTCCTCACGCTCACCAGACGATCCCCGTGAAAATAAGGCGCCACGTATAAATCCCCCTCCTCCTTCTCCTGCCATATCACCTCCCCGCGCGGATCGTCTGTCCCCATATACAACGCTATCGTCTCGTCCTTACCGGCCAGCACCAGTATGTCCCCGCTCTCCACCGCCTCACGTATCTCGAAGTCGAAAGGCACCTGGTACCTCCACTTCAACCTCCCGTCCTCCAGCCGAAACGCCAGCACGTCGTACATCCCGTGCGTCACCACCACATCCCCGCATATCACCGCCTCGAAAAACCCAGGCTCGTTCCCCTTGCCCCTCAGGCTTATCTCCTCCGTCACCCTGTCCCCCCACTCCTCCTTCCCCTTCCATATCGT
>JAOACM010000285.1 GCA_026417845.1 Planctomycetota bacterium
CGCTGTATCCCGACATAGGGGGCGGCAAACAATCAGCAAGGTACGCCTCCGATCAGTGCTGTGCGCCGGCCGTCCCATCTCATCCCGGCCGGTCTCCTCCGATACGCCGGATCATATGACTTGCACAGACGCTTTGCGAGGGGCGGTTGCAGTACGTGAGCTGGAGGCCTCGCCTCGCGATGTGGGGGCGCGAGGTCTCAGTCTGGTGCGAGCCGGTTGCGTCGCCGGTTCGCGTGGTGGGGGCGGCTGTCAGAGAGGAGGGTGCGGAGGGGTACGCGCAGGCTTGCCGCCGATCCTATCTGAAAGACGCTTGAGGTAAAAACCGATAAAAATGTTGCCCGGCGGTCGCGGCCTCCCTCTGAAGAGCTGAAGTAAGACCCCTCGCCTCCCACACAGACCTCCTTCCCGTCCAGGGACATCGCAACCAGCTCACCGGGCGCATTCCTCCGTGGACAAGCAGCCACCTGAACATATAGTGTGTCCGCGTACAAGACC